>NZ_JBEOYB010000045.1:0-69664 GCF_040296845.1 Streptomyces sp. NPDC001985 | reverse complement strand
TCCACATTCTAACCCTTAGTGTGTGGTTTTGGGGGGGGGGGTGGGGGGCGGGGGGGGGGGGGGCGGGGGGGGGGGGGGGGGGCGGGGGGGGGGCCCCCCCCCCCCCGGCACGATCCGAAAGAGACGCCCCGGGCGCTGTCGGGGCCCGCCGGGGCTGGTGATCCAACTCACCGGCCCCCGGGCCCCGTTTTTGTTACGGTGGGCACACCCCGACGAGACGCGCCGTACCGGGCCCCGTAAAGACGACGCACCCCGTGGAAGTCCCCGTCGTCGGAGGTGTGTCATGGCCTGGGTTCTCCTGATCGTCGCCGGTCTCCTCGAAGTCGGCTGGGCGATCGGGATGAAGTTCACCGAGGGCTTCACCAAGTTCTGGCCGAGTGTGTTCACCGGCGCGGGGATCGTCACCAGCATGGTCCTGCTGGCGCAGGCCGCCAAGACGCTGCCGATCGGTACCGCGTACGGCGTCTGGGTCGGCATCGGCGCCGCCGGTGCGGCGATCGTCGGCATGGTGGCGCTGAACGAGCCGGTGACCGCGGCCCGGATCTTCTTCGTCTCACTGCTGCTGGTCGCGGTGGTCGGCCTCAAGGCGACCTCCGGCCACTGACCCCGCCCCCGTACCCGCGCCCACCCCCAGCTCCCGGCCGCCCCGCTTCCCCCCTGTGGCGGCCGGGTCCCTCCCCGGCCCGCTGGTGACCCGCACCGGTCACCAGCGGTCGCCGGTCACTGCGGGCCGGTGGCCTGCGGCGATCCCTCGGGACCCGTCGGCCCCGGCTCCTCCCGCGGCGCGCCGGGCGCGCCCCCGTCGCCCGGCTCGGGCAGCCCGTTGAGCACCGCGTCGCCCAGCGCGTCCGCGCCCTCGGTCCCCTCGGCGCCGCCGATCCCGTCCACTCCGGCGATGTCACCGAGCCCGCCGATCGCCGCGCCCGGCCCCCCGGGGCCCGGCACCGGAGGACCCGCGCCCGGCTCCCCGGGCCCCCCGGGGCTCTCGCCCGGTGTCCGCTGCGGTGCCGGGAGGGTCATCGCCGGCAGCGGCCGGCCGGAGCCCGGCACCGGGGCCGTGCCCCCCGGGCTCGCCGGCCCCGGCGAGGCCATCGGCTCCGGCACCCCCGCCGGGGCCGGCAGCTCGAACTCCACGATCTCGCTGCCGGCCAGGGCCGTTCCGGTGTACTGCCCCCAGATCCGCGCCGGTGCCCCGCCGCCGTTGATCCTCGGCAGCCCCAGCGCCCCGTACAGCGGCTTCTGCGCACCGGTGTCCGGGTCCTGCCCCATCACCGCGACCACGGTCGCGAGTCGCGGGGTGTAGCCCGCGAACCACGCGGCCCGGTCCTCCTCCGCGGTCCCCGTCTTGCCCGCGGCCGGGCGGCCCGCCGACTGGGCGGCCGTGCCGGTGCCGCCCGCCACCACGCTCTGGAGGACCGCCGTGGTCGTGTCGGCGGCCTCCCGGCTGATCGCCTGCCGGGTCCGGCGCTCGGGCAGCGGCACGGGCTGTCCGTCCTTGGTGACCTCGGCGACCATCGTGTACGTGCCGTGCCGGCCGTGGTTGGCGAGGGTGGCGTACGCCTCCGCCATGTCCAGCACGCTCGCGGTGGCCGGACCGAGCGCGATGGACGGCGAAGCGGTGAGGTCGGGGGTGCTCGCGGGCAGCCCGAGACCGATCGCGGTCTGCCGCACCCGCGCCGGGCCCACGTCCATCGCCATCTGGGCGTACACCGCGTTCACGGACTTGTCGGTGGCCTCGGTGACGGTGATCGGCCCGTAGGAGGTCCCGTCCTCGTTCTCGGGGGCGTACCGCTTCCCGCTCCACCCCTGGACCGGACGCTTGTCGGTGCCGTCGTAGACGGTGTACGGGGTGATGGGCCGGCCGTCCTGGGTGCGGGAGCCGTGCTCGATCGCGGCGGCGAGGACGAACGGCTTGAAGGTGGAGCCGACCTGGTAGTCCCGGCGGGTCGCGTTGTTGACGTACTGCCGGGTGTAGTCGACGCCGCCGTACATGGCGACGACCTCCCCGGTCGCGGGGTCGATCGAGACGCCGCCGACCCGCACATTGCGGTCCGCGGGGCGGGCCTCGCCGTCCACCTGGTCCATCACCTGGTCGTCCACCGCGCGGACGAAGGCGTCCTGCTTGGCGCGCTCCAGGGTGGTGGTGATGCGGTAGCCGCCGGCGGCGAGGGTGTTCTCGTCCAGCACGCGGTGGGCGGTGAGGTACTCCTCGACGGCCTGGACGACATAGCCGCGCTGCCCGGAGAGCCCGTTCGCGGGCTTGGCCCGCCGGGGCTCGGGGAAGACCAGATTCGCCCGTTCGGCGGGGGTGAGCCACTTCTGTTTCACCATGCCGTCGAGCGTGTAGTTCCAGCGGGCGACGGCGGCGGAGCGGTTCTCGGGGTGGGTGGCGGTGTCGTACGCGTTGGGCGCGTTGAGCAGGGTGGCGAGATAGGCGCCCTCGGCGGTGTCGGTCTCGGCGACGTCCTTGCCGTAGTACGCCTGGGACGCGGCCTGGATGCCATAGGCGTTCCGGCCGAAGTAGCTGGTGTTGAGGTAGCCCTGGAGGATCTCGCTCTTGCTCTGCTCCCGGCTGAGCTTGATCGAGATGAAGAACTCCTTCCACTTCCGGGAGATGGTCTGCTCCTGGCCCAGGTAGTAGTTCTTGACGTACTGCTGGGTGATGGTGGAGCCGGACTGTTTGCCCTTGCCGGTGAGGGTGTTCCAGGCGGCGCGGACCATGGCCTGGGGGTCCACGGCCCGTTCGGAGTGGAAGTCGCGGTCCTCGGCGGCGAGCACGGCCCGCTGGACGGTCAGGGGCACCCGCGCCAGGTCGACGTTCTCCCGGTTGATCTCGCCGTCGCGCGCGATCTGGCTGCCGTCCTCGTACAGATAGACATTGGACTGGGCGGTGGCCGCGGCGTTGGCGGACGGGATGTGGACCAGCGCGTACCCCGCGGCGAAGCCGCCGATCAGCAGCAGTGCGAGCAGCAGGACCCCGCCGAGCGCCATGCGCCAGGTGGGGACCAGCCGGCGCCATCCGGTGCGCCGGGGCCGGCGGGCGCGGGACCGTTTCCGTTCCGGCTCCGGTCCCGGTCCCGGCCCGGGCGCGGTCGCGTCCCTGGCGGACCAGCCCGGTCGCTGTGGCTCCTCACTCATGGCCCCATACTGCACTTTTCCCCTGGATATCCCCCGTACCGTCGCCCCGTCACCCATAAATACGTCGCGGACCGCTCGCCGCCGGGACTAGGCTCGGGCGCTTTGGTGCTCTGAGGCGGTTCTCCGTGGCGGTCTCCGTGACGGTCTCCGCGGCGGTTCTCCGCGGCTGTTCTCCGAAGCGGGCACCCGGGCTATCGGGCGGGAGCGGGCGAGTGAGGCTGTACGCGCTGGTGGCGGCCGGAGGGTTCCGGCGCTTCGCGACCTACCGGGTGGCGACGGTGGCCGGGGTCTTCACCAACACCGTCTTCGGCTTCATCATGGCCTACACCTATGTGGCCCTGTGGGACGAGCGCCCCGGCCTCGGCGGCTATGACGTCTCCCAGGCGGTCACCTATGTGTGGCTGGGCCAGGCGCTGCTGATGACCTGCGCCATGATGGGCGGCGGCTTCGAGGAGGAGCTGGTCGAGCGCATCCGCACCGGCGACATCGCCGTCGACCTCTACCGCCCGGCCGACCTCCAGCTCTTCTGGCTGGCGGGCGACCTGGGCCGGGCCGCCTTCCATCTGCTGGGACGGGGGGTGGCGCCCATGGCGTTCGGGGCGCTCGCCTTCGAGCTGGCGCTGCCGGGGTCGGTGGTCACCTGGGCCGCGTTTCTGCTGGCGGTGGTGCTCGGGGTGGTGGTGAGCTTCGCGATCCGCTTCGTGGTGGCGCTCTCGGCGTTCTGGCTGCTGGACGGCGCGGGGGTGGCGCAGATCAGCTGGCTGGCGGGGCTGTTCTTCTCGGGGATGCTGCTGCCGCTGAACATCTTCCCGGGGGCGCTGGGCGAGGTGGCGCGGGCGCTGCCCTGGTCGTCGATGCTCCAGGTGCCGGCGGATGTGCTGCTGGGCAAGCACACGGGGTGGGGTCTGATGGGGGCGTTCGCGTTCCAGGCGGGGTGGGCGGCGGCGCTGCTCGCCACCGGGCGGGTGCTC
The DNA here is from genome assembly GCF_040296845.1 of Streptomyces sp. NPDC001985. NCBI lineage: Bacteria > Bacillati > Actinomycetota > Actinomycetes > Kitasatosporales > Streptomycetaceae > Streptomyces > Streptomyces sp. NPDC001985. Next base: position 65,555 of record NZ_JBEOYB010000045.1, on the reverse strand, counting down.
CAGACGGTGGCGACGCGCAGGGTGGTGGTGCAGGGTGGCTGAGACGACGGCGCCGGCCGGGGGCACGGCTCCGGGGGATGGCCCCTCGGGCGCCCCCGGCTCCGCGGGCCCCCCGGGCATCCCCGGCCCCTCGGGACCTTCCGGTCCCGCCTGTCCTTCCGGTCCCGGCCCCGCCGGTCCTTCCGGTTGGTCCGGCGGCGCGCCGGCCTTCGGTCCCGCCCCGCCGGTCGTCCGGGACGGGCTGCGGGCCTTCGCCCTCATCGCCGCGATGTGGATTCGCTCCACCCTGGCCTACCGCGCGTCCTTCGTCATGGCCACCCTCGCCAGCTTCGCGGTGACCGGCTTCGACTTCCTCGCGATCCTGCTGATGTTCTCGCACATCGATGTGCTCGGCGGCTTCACCCTCGCCGAGATCGCCTTTCTGTACGGGGCGGTCAGCACCTCCTTCGGCCTCACCGACCTCGCCCTCGGCACGGTCGACCGGCTCGGGCGCCGGGTCCGCGACGGCACCCTGGACACCCTTCTCGTACGCCCCGCTCCGGTCCTCGCCCAGATCGCCGCCGACCGCTTCGCCCTGCGCCGGCTCGGCCGGGTCCTCCAGGGCGCCCTGGTGCTGGCGTACGGTCTGTACGCGGTGGACGTGGACTGGACCCTTCTGAAGGTGCTCATGGTGCCGATGATGGTGCTGAGCGGGGCGGGGATCTTCGCGGCCGTGTTCGTGGGCGGCGCGGCCTTCCAGTTCTGGGCGCAGGACGCGGCCGAGGTGCAGAACTCCTTCACCTACGGCGGCAGCACCATGCTCCAGTACCCGCCGTCCGTCTTCGCCCAGGACCTGGTGCGCGGGGTCACCTTCGTCGTCCCGCTCGCCTTTGTGAGCTGGCTCCCCGCGCTCCACATCCTGGAGCGGCCCTACCCGCTCGATGTGCCGCAGTGGTTCGCCTTTCTGCCGCCCCTGATCGCCGTCGGCTGCTGCTGGCTCGCCTCGCTGGCCTGGCGGGTCGGGCTCCGTTCCTACCGCAGTACCGGGAGTTGACCGGATTGACCATGGACGTGATCGAACTGGACGGGGTCGAGAAGGTCTTCGACGTACGCCGCCGGGCCGGCCTGCTGCGCCGGGAGAAGCACCAGGTGCGCGCCGTGGACGGGATCGGCTTCCGGGTGGCGCGCGGCGAGATGGTGGGTTACATCGGCCCGAACGGCGCCGGGAAGTCCACCACCATCAAGATGCTCACCGGCATCCTCACCCCCAGCGCCGGCCGGCTGAGGGTCGCCGGCATCGACCCGGCGCGCGAGCGCACCCGGCTGGCCCAGCGGATCGGTGTCGTCTTCGGCCAGCGCACCACCCTGTGGTGGGATCTGCCGCTGAAGGACTCGTACCGGCTGATGCACCGGATGTACCGCATCCCGGACCGGCGGTTCCGGGAGAACCTGGACCGCTGCGTCGAACTCCTGGATCTGGCGGAGCTGCTGGAGGTGCCCGTACGGCAGCTCTCACTCGGCCAGCGGATGCGCGGCGACATCGCGGCGGCGCTGCTGCACGACCCCGAGGTGCTCTATCTGGACGAGCCGACGATCGGCCTCGATGTGATCTCCAAGGCCAAGGTGCGGGAGTTCCTGCGCGAGCTGAACGCGGGCAGCGGGACGACCGTGCTGCTCACCACCCACGATCTGACGGACATCGAACAGCTCTGCCGGCGGGTGATGGTCATCGACCACGGGCGGCTGATGTACGACGGCTCGCTCGCCGGGCTGCACGCGGCGGGCGGGAGCGAACGGACCCTGGTGGTCGACCTGGAGCGGGAGCTTCCGCCGGTGGTGACGGAGTTCGCCCGTACGGTGCGGGTGGAGGGCCCCCGGCAGTGGCTGGCCTTCCCGGCGTCCCGGTCGGCGGCGCCGCTGGTGGCCGAGCTGGCCGAGAGATATCCGGTGATGGATCTGTCCGTCCGCGAGCCGGACATCGAGGCGGTGATCGCGAGGATGTACGCGGAGGGCTCCGCCCCCGCGGGCGTCCCCCGGTGATGACCCCTCGCGCTGTCTATCCTGGCACGTATGAGCGAACTCCCAGAGATGCGGGCCTCGGACACGGAACGTGAGCGGATCGCCGAGCGGCTGCGCGACGCGGCGGCGGAGGGCCGGCTCACGATGGAGGAGTTCGAGGAGCGCCTCGACACCGCCCTCCGGGCCCGCACGCGAGGCGAGTTGGAGCCGCTGGTCCAGGACCTCCCGGAGCCGGCGGCCACCCCGGCGCCCGGGGCCTTCGCCCCGGCGGAGGAGGCCGGGAGCCGGTCCCGCTGGGCCGAGCGCATCGGCGGCCCGGCGACCTCGCGCAACGCCTTCGCCTTCTGGGGCGGCTTCAGCCGCAAGGGCCGCTGGACGGTGCCCCGCCGGTTCACCGCCTTCGCGATGATGGCCGGCGGCGATCTGGATCTGCGCGAGGCCCGCTTCGAGGACCGCGTGGTCGAGATCCGCTGCTTCGCGATCATGGGCGGGATCGATGTCATCGCGCCGCCCGGGCTGAACGTCGATGTCACCGGCGCCGCCTTCATGGGCGAGTTCGCGGACCACGGCGCGGACACGGCGCCGGACCCCTCGTCCCCGAGGGTGCGCGTCACCGGATTCGCGCTGATGGGCGGGGTGGATGTGAAGCACCGGCGCACCAGGGCCGAGAAGCAGCGGCTGAAGGCCGAGCGGGAACGGGAGCGGGAGCTGGAGCGCGAACGGAAGCGGCTGGAGAAGGGCGGGGGCGGCCCCCGCAAGGAGCTGGACTGACCGCGCGGCCCGGCGCGGGAGCCGCCGCCCGGCCCTCCCGGGAACTCAGGGTGCACCCTGGGAGTACCTGAGGCAGGGACAATGCGGGGGGAACGCGCGTGAACGGGTGGAGCGGATGAATCGCACAGCACATGAGGAACAGGGGAGCGGGTCGCCGGACGGGACGTCGGGCGGTTCGCCGGGTGGGACGGGCGCCGGGTCGCCGGGCGGCGCACCCGGCGCCGGCCGCGGGCCGCGCCGCGGCGGGCTCCCCTCCTTCACCTTCACCGAGGCGGACGCGGAGAAACAGCGCGGCGTCCGCCGGATGAAGCTCTTCGCGACCGGACTGCTGGTCCTGGTCGCGGTGATCTTCGCGCTCGCCACCTGGGCGAAGAACGCGGGAGCGGGCCCCTGGGCCGGATATGTCGCCGCGGCGGCCGAGGCCGGCATGGTCGGCGCGCTCGCCGACTGGTTCGCGGTGACCGCGCTCTTCCGCCACCCGCTGGGCATCCCGATTCCGCACACCGCGATCATCCCGAACAAGAAGGACCAGCTGGGAGCCTCGCTCGGCTCCTTCGTCGGGGAGAACTTCCTCTCCGAGGACGTGGTGCGGTCCCGGCTGCGCTCCGTGGGCATCGGCGCCCGGCTCGGGGCGTGGCTCGCCGAGCCCGCCCACGCCGACCGGGTCACCTCCGAGCTCTCCACCGCCCTGCGCGGCGCGCTCACCGTGCTGCGCGACTCGGACGTCCAGGCCGTGGTCGGCGAGGCGATCACCCGGCGGGCCAACAGCGCCGAGATCGCCCCCGGTATCGGCAAGACCCTGGAGAAGGTGGTCGGCGACGGCGCGCACCACCGCGCCGTGGACCTGGTCTGCGCCCGCGCCCACGACTGGCTGGTCACCCATGCCGCGTCGGTGATGGACGCGGTCGAGGGCGGGGCACCCGGGTGGACCCCGCGCTTCGTGGACCGCAAGGTGGGGGAGCGGGTCTACCGGGAGCTGCTGCGCTTCGTCACCGAGATGCGCGACGCCCCCGACCACCCGGCGCGCGGGGCGATCGACCGCTTCCTCACGGACTTCGCCGCCGACCTCCAGTCGGACACCGAGACCCGGGCACGGGTGGAGCGCCTCAAGTCGGAGCTGGTCTCGCGCACGGAGGTGCAGGATGTGATCGCCTCGGCGTGGTCCTCCGTGCGCGCGATGATCCTCTCGGCGGCGGAGGACGACCGCAGCGAACTGAGGCTGCGGGCCCGCGCCTCGCTGCTCTCGCTGGGCGCGCGGCTGGCGTCCGACGAACGGCTCCAGTCCAAGGTGGACGGCTGGGTGGAGGACGCGGCGGTCTATGTCGTGACCACGTACCGCGGAGAGATCACCTCGCTGATCTCGGACACCGTGGCGGGCTGGGACGCCGAGCACACCTCACGCAAGATCGAGGCCCACATCGGCCGGGACCTCCAGTTCATCCGCATCAACGGCACGGTCGTCGGCGCCCTGGCCGGCCTGCTGATCTACACGGTGGCGCACGCGCTGGGGGGCTGAGCGGAGGAGGGCGCCCCGCGGGTGGTGGAGATGGCCCGGGTGGTGCGGGGGCGCCGCACCACCCTCGCGTCTGCCGGGTCGGCCACTCACCCCCGCCGGCCGAAGAGCTGTCCGCGCACGGCTCCGTCGGGGAACTCGGCGGTGTGGATGTTGGAGTAGTGGTCCCCGGGGTTGGCCCGGACGCGCTGGACGGCGTCGCGGTCCTGGCCGGTGAGCCTCCCGGCGACGGCGAGGACCCCGCCGGGCACGGGCCGGTTGAAGAAGTCGAGGACGACACTCCCGTTCTTGCCGAACGCGCCCTGGTGGACATGGCCCAGGGAGGGGCTCTGGATGCCGCGCCAGGCCAGCGCGTAGTCGACGGTGCTCCCCCGGGGATTCAGCAGGGTGAGCGCGCGCCCGTCGGGGTCCCCGACCTTGGAGGCGTCGTCCTTCGGGACCTCCTGCGCGCCGTCGGAGAGCGCCCGCAGAGTGCCGCCGCGGACGATGCCGAGCGGGTCGACGTCCCCCGTGAACCGCTGGAGCTGTCCGCGCACGGCTCCGCCGGGGAACTCGGCGCTGTGCAGGTTCACATAGAACCCGGCGGGGTTCTCGCGGATCTGTCCGGCCAGCGCGGCATCGGTGACGGTCACCCGGCCGGCCGCCGCGCTGACGCTGTCGGGCATGGAACTGCCCCACAGCGCCACCCTGAGCGCACCGTTCTGCCCGGCGCCGCCCTGGTGGATGTGCCCGAGGCTGGGCACGAGCCCCTGCCACTTCACCGCGAAGGTGACCCGGTCGCCCCGGACCTTGATCAGCGCGACCGCCTTCCCGTCGGGGTCGTTGACGGCGGGCCCACCGGGGACCGGCACCTCGTTGGCGCCGGAGAGTGTGACGGAGTACGCGGAGGTGGTGCCACGGTCATGGCTTCCCCCGTGGGCGGCGGCGGGGACGGCCCCCGCCGTGCCGAACACGATGGCGCTCGCCGCCACGGATATGAATCGCCTCTGCATCGCGGTGGGTCCTCCCTTGATCCGACGGGTCTGCGCCGGTGGTCCGAGCGTACGAGCCGACGGGCCGGCCGCCCGGGAATGATCCGCCAATCGGCTTGAACCAACGGTCAGTTGGCCGCGTTCCACTGAACAGACCACCCGACGCCCCCACCGAGGCTCCCCGCCACCCCACCCGCTCGACCTCACACGACCCCACCGCCCGCCTCCTCGCCCGGTCCCGACCGAACCGACCCTTGAACCGGACCGAACGTGCCGCGAGTACGGAACAGGCGATGTGCTGCGACTGGTCCCATTCCTGCTGCGTTGTCGTCACCGCTGTCGGAGAGGCGAACGGTCAGGCTCTGGAGAGGGAGCGGTTTTCGGTCGCGGCGACCGGGAAACTCGCCAAGAAGCACCCCCGACCTGCGTCGGACCTCGGCCGCCGTGCCTCACTGGGAATGGTTCGCTGTGAAGAACCCAATCGTCGGATCTTCGGGAGTGCCGATCAGCAGCGCGCGGTCCAGCAGTCCGTTGTTGTGCTCACAGCTCGTCTCGGGCAGCAGGACGCAGGCGTGGCAGGCGGCGAGATTGATGCTTCCCGCGCCACTCGCCTCGGATTCGACGCAGAGCGGATCCGCCGAGCACCACTCCGCGCGGTGCAGCGCGGAGCGCAGCGCGACAGCCAAGCGCTGTGGCTCCCCCTGTGCGACCACCCCGCCGAGGCTTCCCGCCGAGTCGCTCGTGGCGGTGTAGACGAGGACACCGGCCATGGAGTCGGACGAGTACAGGCGTTCCCGCAGTGAAGCGGCGGGATAGCCACCGTCCAGACTCCACTCGTTGATCAATACATGGGCCAGGGTGTGCAGCAGCACCAGACGCGGGGTGGCCGGGGATTCTGGTTGGACTTCCGGGTCGTTGGACCATTCCCGAAGCCGGCGCAGATGATTTCGATGGATACGATCCACGCGGGCGGCGACCGCCGATCCGGCCGCCCAGGAGTCCAGTCGCTCCTCGTCAAGCCGGATGAGGACACCCTCGCCGCGGACCTCCATGGCGGGCAGCCACTCCATGGGCGCGAGGGACAGCGCTGCCTCGTGGACCTCAGTGCTCTCGTCGGGGGACTCCACGCGGGAGAACGCCTTGAGAGCGCGAACCTCGCGCAGCCGCTTCACCAGCATGGGCCGCAGCACTCCGTACGGTCGCAGCGGTGCCGCATCGGATGTCGGCGGCTCGCAGACGAACGACTCGGCGCGTGTTCCCTCGTGCTCGGGGTGGCCCTTGAGCAGGCTCTCGTACTCCTGATTGCGGAGTGTGCGGTTGGTCCGGCCCTCTGCGTCGGCCCGATCCTCGGCCTCCAGTACCGCCATGACGGTGTCGACATCGAACTCGACCCCCTTGTCGATGCCCAACACGCTCAGGTGGTGCTCGACCTCCTGGCGGGATTTGTCGCGAAGGGCCTCCCAGTGGTTCGCGAGCAGGTCGGCCGTGCCGTCGCTGTACGGAGGGATGGCGAGCGCGGACTTGACGATCGGCTGCCACGCCATGGAGGAACCGCGCTGGAGGGTGCGCGGTGCCTCGGAGCAGGGCTCGGGGGGCGCATTCCTCAGCCAGGGGCGTCCACCCCCACAGCGGACCTTGAGGTTGGAGAGGGCGCTCCTGCGGAACGCGCCCTCCATCGAGACCTCGGGGATTCCGCAGGTGCAGGAGATCAGTACGGAGCGGAGAGACGCGGTTCGCCCACTGCTCCTCAGTCGCATCTCCCCGCCGCAGAGACCCGACTGCCCCGACTGTCGGTTGTCGCGGTGGGCCCACTTCCAGTACGGGAAATCCTCGATGTGCCCCTCGGCGCAGGCGATCACGAAACGCGAGGGGACGAGATCCTCTCCGCAGTCACCGCACTCGTTCTTTCCCGGAGGGGAGTTGAACGCGCGCACATGCCCGAGCGCGTCACAGCTCGGGCATGAGTGCCAGAGTGGAAAACGTCTCACGCGCACACCGTCCCTGTCGGTGTCGTCGCTCGCCGGAGGCAGCCGGAAGCTCTTCACATTCAGCATCCGTGCCAGCCGGAATTCGTGAATGGTCGGGGCCCGGTCGATGTTCCACGAGTCGATGCCCGAGACCATGAACGACTCGCCGTCCACCGCGATCATGGACCCGACACCATAGGTCGTGATCATCTGGGCTCTGCGGACGGCTCCGCGCCGCGGGAGGGAGCGCTCGGGAGCCCCCGCGTTCCGGCGTCGCCTGGGGGGAGGGGTCATCGGGATGCCTCCATGAAGAGAGCTGATTCTGCGTCGACGTCGCGCAGGCTCCATAGCGTTGCCCAGGCGGCGTCGGTCGATTCGTCGTCGAAGGAACTCAGCAGTGAGGGAGTCCGGGTGCCTCGGCGGGCCTCGTAGAGCAGCCCGCCCTGAGCTTCGGCCTCGTCCGCCCACCAGTCGACGAATTCGTCGAAGGCGTCGGCTGTCGCCCTGTACTCATCGGGATCGATCCCGGCGACTCGTTCCAGAAGCACCGGCTTGACGACCGTGTCGAGTTCCTCGCGGAACTCGTCGATGCGCCCGGCACCCTCATTCGGGCGGGCGATGGGGATGAGAATGCGCGCGAGTGCCACCACGACGGCGTGCAGCCCTCGATCCCTCGCACGCGCCGAGAAGGGCGTGACACTTGTCGACTCCACCTCCCGGTACAGGGCGGAGTGGAAGTGCAGGAAGTTCTCGTAGTGGGAGCGGTCCCTCGAACGCGAGGAGTTGAGCATGACCGCGACCAACCCCGGTCTGCTGCGGCCCACGCGACTGGTCGCCTGGATGTACTCGGCGGTCGTCTGGGGCTGACCCATCACGGCCATGAGACCCAGCCGGTCCACATCGACACCCACGGAGATCATGTTCGTGGCGAGCAGGACGTCCACCGCCTCCTCGTGGGGGAGTCGCTTCTCGATCTGCTTGAGACGCGCCGGGATCTCACTCGAATTGGCGCGGCTGGTCAGCTCCGTCTGCTCACGTATCTCCCGTTTCGGGACTCCGTCCCGCTCCGCCAGATACTCCAGATGGGACACGACGTCGTCGTGCACCTGAAGCTCCGCCGCTGCCAGGAGTCGCAGGCTGTTGAAGTACCCCACCAGGGTCCAGTACGCGTCGCGCACCTCGTCGGACGTGTCCGAGCGCAGCGCCTGGTGCAGCAGAGTCGCATAGGTGCGAATCAGCAGCGTCGCCTGACTGGTGCTCGGCGTGAGCAGCCCGACGTACTGCCGACTGGCCTTCGACTCCCGAGGGGTCTCCACGGCGAACCAGGAGTCACGGGAGTCCAGCCCGGCGGGTGGGAACTGTGAGACCTCGCGGGCGAAGAGTGCCCTTCCCTGGGCCGCCGCCCGACGGATGGTGGCGGTCGAGGCGATCACCTTGGGACGGTCGGCGAGCAGGTCCACCGCGGTCTCGTACAGCCCGGTCAGTGTGCCGAGCGGTCCCGAGATCAGATGGAGTTCATCCTGGACGATCAGTTCGGGCGGCGGTGTGCCGTCCCCGCGGTCCCGGTTGAAGAGCGCCGCGGTCCTCTCGCGCCAGGGCATGGACGCGAACTTGTCCACGGTCGCGATCACCAGGGTGGGGCGGGCGTCGTAGACGGACTCGTCGACGAGATGCACCGGGAGTCCGTCCCGGAAGTCGCAGGACGCGTCCGGGCAGCGGACATGCATCCGCAGCGCCTCCTCGTCCACCTCGTACTGGTGTGCGTCGAGCCTGGCGCCACACCAGGGACAGGCATGGAGTTGGACCGGATTGTTCTCCTGGAGTGTCCTGGCCTTGCGCAGCTCCGCCAGGCTCTGCTCCGCGACCTTCAATGTGTTGGGCGTCGCCGACTGCCCCACCCACATGCCGAGGGAGATGGGCTCGGTGCCCAGCCGCTCCCGGTCCGCGAGGCGAATCCGCTCCATGGCACAGATGAGAATCGCGGCCCGTTCGAACTGCTGCAGGGTGAGCAGACGAAGGGTGTAGCGCATCAGGACCGATACGCCGGCCCCTCGCGCTCCGTGCCGCATGCGGCGCAGGAACACGGTGAAGGCGATCAGTCCGAGGTACGCCTCTGTCTTGCCGCCACCGGTCGGGAACCAGAGCAGGTCGGCGATGCCGCGGTCCTCGTGCTCGGGGTCCACGATGCCCTCGAGGCAGAGAAGCATGAACGAGACCTGGAAGGGGCGCCACCGGCCTGATTCGAGGTCCAGGGGCTTCGACCGATTCTCTTTGATCCATGAGCTGCGCGCCCGCTGCTGTGCCATGGCCTCGTTCGCGAGCCGGAACGCTTGCATGGCATCGGGTCGCGATTCGAGCATCCGGATTCCGCGGCGCATTCGTTCCAGCGCCGATCGGCAGAGCGCGATCTGTTCCGACGCCGGCGACTCGAATCCCGTACCGGAGAAGGAGTCGGCCTCGGCCTGCTTGCGTTCGATCCACTCGGCGTAGCCCGCGACCAGGTCGTCGAGGGCCTTCACCACTTCGGTCGGGGTGCGCGTGGCCAGGCCTCGCATGGTGAGCGCCGAGTCGTCGATCTCCGGGTTGGAATCGGTCAGCAGTACCTCGTGGGCGGGCAGGAACTCGGTTCTGACCTCAGCGATCGAGGCTCGTGCCGTGTTCGGCGCGCCGACCGGGGGAGGAGTCCAGTCCCAGACGGCGGCGCACCCATGGCCCCTGGCGAAGGTCGGGGCGTGGCGGTGAAGCAGTCGTGCCGCCGCCTGCTCGCTGTCGGCCGCGCCCGGAGCGGCGGCCCGTTCGACGAAGCCCCGCGCTCCGTCGGGTGTCCTGACGATGATGCGGGGCTGGTACAGACAGAAGGCGTCCTGCAGTTCGCGTTCGCTGATCCGATGACTGTTGACCAGCGTGACGGTGATGGTGACAGTCCCTCCCGATCCCGAGGGGCGTCGTACGAGCGCGCGGAGTTCCACGCCGTCACTCAGGGGTGTCGGCGGAAGAGATCCCGGTTCGGCGGTGTCGATGGTGACCGGTGAGGTTCGCAGCGCGCGTCGACGCCAGTGCTCGGACTGCTCGGCCGTGCTGCGGACCTCCGCCCGCTTGGCCGTCAGCGGGTGCCCATCGGTGTCCACGGGCTCGTACACCGCGCCCTCCGTGGTCACGACCACCTTCGGTGCGACCGCCGGATCAACGGCGAAGGTGATGCCCATGGACGACGGTCGGCGGTCGTTCGCCAGAGAGACACCGAGGTCCGGCACGGTGTCCTCGATATCCCTTCGCCTCATGACGGGGGTGTTGTCGGGGCCGTCGTTCTCGGCACTGTCGGCGGCGATCTCCTCCTCCGCCGACTGGCTCGCGGCCCTGGGGAAGAGCACCCCGATCGGATAGGTCGTGATCGGCGGGTCGAGCGTGAGCACCTCGTCGTCGGTGCCGGGGCCGAGCAGTTCCCGGCGCAGCCGGGAGACGATTTCGTCCCGCATCTCGTAGTGCGCGGCGTGTCGGTTCTCTTCCTTCGTCATGCGCTCAGTCCTTTCGACTGGCTTCCGCCCCAGACATGCCGACCGAGACCGGACATCCGGGGAACGACCCAGACCCCGTGGTCCCCGAGCCCGGCCCGGGCACTCGAGGCCGTGCTGCCCGCGACACTCTCGAGTGTGTCCACCCGGAAGCCCGTGATCTCCACGGGCCAACGAATCTCCCAATTCCTGTTGATTTTCAGCGATGTGTGCAATGCCCGTCGAAAGCTCTCCGACACCACTCCGACCGGACGGTTCCCGTGGAGGACTGTGTACGGAGGGCTCTCGTCCGGGCCCAGCGGCAGCTCGTGCTGGAGCCGAAGGGTCAAATCGTCACCGGCGCTGACCGAAGTGAGCAAATGATCCTGGATCGCCAGAGGATCTGCCGGCGGCCCGTCCGTGCCCGGCGGGTGCTCACGCGAGACGTCACGGCCGTCCGCCTCGATTCCGAGGCGAACATAGGACTCCCGGCCGCCCGCGTACCACCGACCGGTATCCCGGCTCCGGCGGATGTGCGCGGTCGACGGCGCTGTCATGCGGAACAGATCCTCACGTGCCCGGGTCATCGCGACGTACAGCAGGCGTGCCTCCGCCGCCGGATCGACGTGGGTGTGGTGCTTCCGCAGCTCCGCGGCGGTCGGGGGTTCGACCACGATCACCCGATCGAATTCCAGCCCCTTGGCGCGATGGGTGGTGGACACCACCAGCGACTCGGGCTCCGCAGCGGCCAGCTCGTCCGGGAATCCGCCGTCCGCGACGAGTCGACGCACCGCTGCCAGGTCCAGCAGACCGCGTGTCCCTCGGGCCGCGCCGCGCAGGGCACGCCAGACGTGCGTGGGATCGATCGACGGGGCGAGTCGCACTTCGGCGAGGATCTCCTGGAAACGCAGTTCCGTGAGAGTCGCCGACCCGGTTCGTCGCAGCAGGTCCGCGACCCAGGCGGGCACCGGGCGGTCCCGCAGGGAGCGCCGAGTCCGATGGGGAACACCGTGCTTCTGGAGTGTTCCCGAGACGGACAGTGCCTGCCGATTGTCGCGGCACAGGATCGCGCAGCTGCCGGGGAAGTCCCGGAGCGACGCCAGGGTGAATTCGTCGCCGAGATCGCCGAAGCTCGGGCAGGCGAGCAGTCGGGACCGCAGTTCACGGTGGACTGCCTCGCCCTCGACGTCCGCCTCCTCCCGATTCGACGACAGGCTCTGAAGCGCCGGCCCCAGGGAGAGCGCCGTGCGGGCTTCCTCCGTGACGGCGCGGAAATTGGCCGACAGGCGCAGTTCGATCAAATCGTCGGGGTACGAGGCGCGGAGCCAGTCGAAGAAGTAGTTGGTCTCGGACGCGCGCGCGTCGGGATTGGACACCTGGAACCCGAAGACGGCCTGAGCCCCGTCACCGACGACGGTGAATCCGCAACTGTCCTGAAAATGGTCCAGCAGCGTCTCCACCATGTCCCTGCGCGCCCCGACCAGGTCCTGGACCTCATCGATCATCACATGGGCCGGGGCACCCGACTCGCCGGTCTCGACCGCGCCGCGGAGGATTGCCCCGGCCGCCCGCTCGATACGGGTCTCGAAGGAGAGACCGCTCCACTCGAAGTCCGGCTGTTCGCTCCTCAGCAGGTCGTACGCCCAGGAGTCGAAGGTCCGGACACGGACCCTGCGGGCCGCTGCCGCATGTGCGGTGATGCGTTCCCGCAACTCCCGAACCGCCGCACGGGAGAAGCTGAGAACGAGAATCTCCTGAGCCTCCAGTGCCTCGTCGTCATCGGTCATGAGCGCGTCGAGCCGGCGCACCAGGGTGTGTGTTTTGCCCGACCCGGCCCCTGCGGTCACCAGAACCCGTGCGTCCCATGGTTGACGCACTACCTCCCACTGCTCTGCGGTGAGCGCCGGGCTGTCCGTGTACACGTCGTTCACTTGGCTCTCCACAGGTGCTCGAAGAGGGTGAAGGCCAGGGCCTTTCCGTAGTTGGAGATGTTGTCCCGGACGTTGAGGATGAGGCATTCCTCCTTGCCGCCGTTACGAGGGCCGCGCAGCCCTCGGCCGATCATCTGTTGGTAGACGTTCGGGCTGTAGGTGGGCCTGGCCACCACGACGGCGCGGGTGGCGGGCGCGTCGAACCCTTGCGTCAACACACCGTAGTTGGTCAGGACACGGGTCCTTCCGCGCCGGAACGCGTCGATGCGGTGCCGGCGGTCACTGGCCGAGGTGGTCGAGTCGACCGCAGCCGCACTGATCGACCGGTCATTCAACTTCGACGCCAGGACCTTCGCGTGGTCGACCGATGTCGCGAAGACCAGCACCGGCCAGTCCGAGGGCATGGCCGTGATCTCGTCGATGATCCGGCGGTTGCGATCGTGGTCCCGCGACAGGCGCTCCTCCGCGGACTTGGACAGCACGCTCAACTGCTCGGTCCGGTCCTTCTCGTCCTGCGTCAACTCGATGGTTCCACCGGTCAACTCCTTGTGTGCGACCCGCGCCAACATGCCCAGTTCCTGGAGTTCCGAGTAGGGATCGTCCGATGCGAAGACGCCGTCATCGAGCCGTCGTCCGCCGAATCGCCGGACCAGCCGACGGGTCTCGTCCTCATTGGTGTTGCGGAACGGCGTGGCCGTCAGCCCGAGCAGATGGCGATCGGTGCGCGAGTGCGTGAGTCCCAGCTCGCCGAGGATGTGCGTGTACTGCGGGGCGATGGCCGTATGGGCCTCGTCCACGATCACCAGAGCGGCCTCGCGCAGCCAGGCGTAGGAATCCGTCTCCAGGCAGTTGCGCAGCTTGGCATCGGTGGCGACGACCAGATGCGGGCGATCCGCCACCGGACCCGCCTCATTGGTCGTCCAGAGCCGATTGATGGCGAGCGGTTCGTCCGCGCCCACCTTCGACCAGACGAACGACCAGCTCTGCACGGCCTGCTCGCACAGCTCCTCGGTCTGGGCGATCCACAGGATGGGGCCGCTCAGCTTCCCGTACTGCCGCACCCATCGGATCACGGCCTCGGCCGCCACCCGTGTCTTGCCCGCTCCCGTGGGAAGGGAGAGCATGCCGCGCTGCGGAGCGACCCGGTCCAGCATGACGAAGACGTTCTCGGCGAGTCGCTCCTGGTAGCCGTGCAGCCGGGGGAACTCGGTCGGGCCGGGAATGTCGAGGCGCGCGGCGAGGGACGGTGCCCGCATCCCCGCGAAGGAATCGGGGAAGCCGAGATCCGCCACGAATTTCACGGCGGCGCTCGCTCCGGTGAACGCCGACGGCGCGTGACTGGGGTAGGCAGCGGTGAGATCGCGCACATGGGCACGGAGCACTCCGTCGCCATGAGCGTTGTACGCCATCTGGGCGATTCGCCTGGCTGACGGTTCCGCGCCTCCTGGTTCGGCCATCTCGCTCTCCACCAGCCCGGTTGGCAGACCCGAGCGCAGGGCGTCGCCACCGATGAGCAGTTCCAGTTTCTCGACCACGCTCTCCGCGTCCCGCACGCGCCGCAGGGTCACCTGCAGCAGACGGTCCTCCTCCTGCTTGCGGTGCGCGTCCAGCACTGCTCGGCAGCCCTTCACACCCAGCCCCCAGCGCAGCTCCCGATCGACCGCCATGAGGGTGTCCAGGGGGTTCCCGGGGTCGAGGACGAGCACGGTCGTGCCGTCGAGGGCGCTGTTCAGGGGCGTCGGATTGATCCCCTTGGGGGTGCGCAGCACCTCCTCCAGCTCGGAGCAGCGCTGCAGGGTGTAGTTGTTGACCACATTTCCGAGTCTCTGGCGCAGGGCGGGGAACTCGTCCCGCAGCGGAGTCGGATCGCCCGTGGGGACGTGTCGCGTCTCTCTGGTGATCACATCGGTGAAGCGCAGCATTCCCCAGGTGTCGACCATCAGCTCTGCGTCGTCGGGCGTGCCGGCGAGCAGTGCCGGTACCTGTTCGGCGCGCAGGGTCCGGTACTCCTCCGAGGACGCGGCGACGGCGATGTCCGCGTCCTCGCGAGTGTCCCACTCCTCGCCGACCCGGCAGCGTGTCAGTGAGTCCTCCGGGAAGGGCACGCCGAGCCGGGTCAGCATCACATAGGTCCGCCCGACGAAGGCGTCGTCCACACTCCGGGTCAGCTGCTCCAGAAGCTGGGCCCACTGCCGCTCCGGCACTTTCTCCACCGTGGTCGGCAGGTGCAGTTTCCGGGCCTTCTCCGCGCTGATGTCCGCCACGGGCAGCACATCGCTGTACGCACCGAGCTGCGGTCCCACGGCATCGACGAGCGGGACGACGCCCTTGGAGGTGTGCACTCGACCGTGCCGGCGCAGCATCCACCGGAGCGGTGAGGCGACCGGGCTCCGTGTGGACGCCTGGGCCCCGATCTGGCGAGTCCAGGTGTCGATCACCCCGTCGTCCGGGAGCGCCTTCACGAACGCGGCCCTGCCGTCCTCGGACAGCTCCGGGAGAAGGTGGAGCGAGCCGGCG
Source organism: Streptomyces sp. NPDC001985 (assembly GCF_040296845.1). Classification (NCBI taxonomy): domain Bacteria; kingdom Bacillati; phylum Actinomycetota; class Actinomycetes; order Kitasatosporales; family Streptomycetaceae; genus Streptomyces; species Streptomyces sp. NPDC001985. Next base: position 50,396 of record NZ_JBEOYB010000045.1, on the reverse strand, counting down.
ACGGCCGCGCCCTCCAGCTTGAGGCGCTGCTGCTGGGGTCGACTGGCATTGCTGGGGAGATTGCGGCAGTAGCTCTCGTACACCGCGTTCCGGTACTCCGCGAACCACGCCTCGTCCTCCGGGCGGTGGCCACTCGACGGCCGGTCGCGCAGACCGAACTCGCGGAAGACCTGAACATCGTCGGAGTGGAAGGTCATGTCCACCGCCATGGAGGCGTCCCGTGAACCGTCGGCGGGGACGACCGGGCCGGGGATCAGGCAGTTCCTCATCCGGTGGAATCCGCCGTCCGAGGTGCGCACGAAGAGCTTCTCCAGCGGATCGGGGACACGTGATCGCACCTCTCCGCTGACATGACTGCCGCCCGCGCTGTGGAAGAGCTCCCAGAACCGGGTCCACTCGCGCGCGGTGTAGTGGTCGAAGCCCTGATCGAGCACCCCGGTGAAACGGCCGCGCGAGTCCGCTTCCCTGATGCCGATCGCGTTGAGCGCGCTCGCCAGGGAGGCGTCGTCCGAGAGCGCGGCATCGACGTACACGAGGTCGTCCTTGAGCCCGTCCTCGTCAACGCGGCGGAAGACCTTCCCTGCGACCGGGGCGACCATGCCCGCCGATTCGGTGAGAACCACGCGTGCGGTCCGCGCCTCCTCCGCATAGTGCGAGTCCTCCTGGATCAACTCGGCGAGGATGCGGATCGCAGCGGCCGACGCCTCCGCGGTGCCGTCGGAGACGAGGGCCTCCAGCCACGTCCGCACCGATTCGCGCGTTCGCCGTGCAGCTCTGAGGATGTGCTCCACCTTGCCGGAGCGGATCTCCACGCTCTCCACGGAGGGGTGCACCCAGTCGGCGGGCCGACCCGGGTGGGCGTTCCACATCCGGAGCCACTGCGGTTTGAGCTTGCCCCGGTTGCCGTCGTCCGGATGGAACCTCAGCTCACGGGGGATTCTGAGGACGCCGTTCTGATCGGGGAGTGAGGGCCGTTCGGTCGCCGTCCGCCAGATCTGCTCGGTCAGATACTGGTCCGCCCAGTTGAGGGTCTCCGACCCCTTGGTGCGGCCGGGCAGCAGGGGGAGATAGGCGCCCGGGTCGTGCGGAGGGGCCAGTTCGGAGAGTGATTCGACCACGAGCCGCGCCGCCACCCGGATGATCTCCTGGTTGAATGGACTGGCGTCCAGAAGATTCTGTCTGTCCTCATTTGTCTTCCACGCGCCGTTCAGTGCGCCACTGAGGGTCATGGGGTACTTCGTAGGGAAGAAGGACCAGAACTCTCCGCGTCCCTTCTGAGAGCTCAGCACCTGGTCGCCGGAGAACGCCGGCACTGCCCAGGAGATGTCGATCGTTCCGCGATCGTGCATCTCGCCGGCGCTCGCCCGCGCGGTCGCGCTGGGGCTGTGCGTCGTCGTGAAGACCCGCCATTCGCTCTCGGTGAGATTCTGCTGCCCGGTCCGCTCCTCGTTGATGATGTGCACGGAGCCCTCGTGCCGGACCGTGATCTCCCGGCGCACCGACTCCGTCGATCGACGGTCCTCCAGTACCACCGTGCCGACATGGTGGGAGAAGAGCTGGAAGCGTGCGGGGAACTCGCGTCGGTCGTCGCCCTTGTGCTGGTACATGTCCCGCGCCAGGTTCTCGGCGGCGCCCTGGAGCAGGGGGAGGCGCACCACCGTGGTCGCCCAGGCGAGGAGCTCGTCCAGCACGGGATCGGTCTCGCGCTCCCGTTCGGCGTCCATGGGGCGGGCCATGCGCAGCACCGGCGTTTCGGCCATGTCGTCGAGATTGACTCCGCCGGCCTTGACGATTTCCGAGCGGGACCAGTCGCGGTCGAATCCGAAACTTCCCGATGTGCTGAAGAATTGCGGGGCGTCCGTGACCACCAGAACCGACTTGACACCCACTCCGAAGCGCCCGATCTGACCGCCCCTCTTCTTCGAGACACTCATTCGAAGAATGGTTTCCGCGCCTTCAGGCGTGACGGCCGTGCCCTCGTTCGCGCAGTACAGGTGGGTATTCGTGAGAACTGCGTGGACCTTTCCGCCCGGTTCGGACGCAATTTCGTCCGCGGCGTTCTGCACCAGCTCGAAGAGCTGTCGGTCACCGTACCCGCCCTGGCTGATCCGTCGTTCGCCATTCGCGTGTTCCTGTATGAGACCTGGGTCAACGCGATATGTTTCCAGGACGCGTGCGGACTGTTCGACGACTTTACTGACGACCGGCGAGAGGATTCCGGTGTCCGTCGAATCCGGGTGACTCACGAGGGTTTCCGTTCCTGTAACCGCTGACAAGGCGCTGGAAATTAGGGAAAGCGGAGCGCCGGCCGCGGATTGTGTGCGCGACCGACAACTCACGTGAACAGTGGCCAAGAAGCCCGAATCCGTGCCCGAACTCCTACGGTTCGAGGATGATGCGCACGGTGATGGAGATGGTGGGGCGGCGGCGGTTACCTGAGCCGGGGTGTCCCGGAGGGGCGAGAGGGGCGGAGCCGCCGCCGCGGCGTGCCCGTCCCGTCCTGCGCGAGGTGCTGTGAGCGGTGGCGGAGGGGGTGGCGCTGGCGCGGCGCTCCTCGGCAGTGATGAGGCGGCGGTAGGTGGCGATGGTTTCCCGCGTCATGCCGTGCATGTCGAGGAATTCGGACCGGAGGTACGGGTCATCGAGAGAGTCGTAGGAGGCGACCAGGTGACGCATCTTATTCAGCGCGGACTCTTCGGACACGACTGTCCTGCTTTCTCTGAAGAAAGGAGAGGGCGAATTCAGGGCGCACTGCTGCGGGAGTTCATGCGTTCCGAAGGAGGGAAGCGCGTGAGGTGGTGGGGTGGAGAAGAATTCGATGGAGTCGACCGTAGGGCAAGATCGATCGGCCCGCAAGAATAAATGGAGTGGGCACATTTCTCGGTTGCGGATCACTGCACGCGAGCCACTGCCGATTTCCGTCGGCCTCGAAGTCGATCCCTGATCGAGGGCGCGACGAAGAAGGCCCTTTCCAGGGCTCCTGGATAAGTGCTGGGTAGACCGACCCAACCGTAGCCCCGTTGTCTCGCCGTCGTCAAATCGAAATTCTGCCGTGCCGTTGGGGGGAATGTGGGGCAGTCGAACTGCTGTGAACGGGTGGAAGTGGAGCGGGATGGTGCCCATGGGGTGGAATCGGGAAAGTGTCGACACTTGGGGACTGATTGGACAAGTTGACGTCATGGTTGATCGGTGGCGCAGAACCTTGATGTCAATCATTGGTATACATTCTACAGATGTCAAAAGCCCCTGGTAGGGTGGCCACTTGGCGGGTTCCGGTCGGCTGTCGAGGGGTGTTGAGCAGGGTGAGTGGCGAGGACTTCGGGCCCTGGCTGGCCCGTCAAATCCGACGTATGGGAATGAATCAGGCGGAGCTCGCTCAAGCGGTCGGAGTGACCCGAGCTGCGGTTTCCGCCTGGATCACTGGTCGAGCCGCTCCCCGTCCGGAGACGATGCAGGCCATCGCGGAGGCGATCGGGACCGACATCGGGACCATGCACACCCGGACGACCGACACGGTCCACACGACCGGACCGATCTCCTGGTACCACCGGCCGGCCCATCACGACGGTGGCCGCGACTTCGGCAACGCCGCCGCCTTCGCCTTCGAGGCCGATGTTCAAGTCGTTGCCCGTGAGGCGACCCAGAACAGTCTCGACGAACGGCTCGATCGGACGAGGCCCGTTCGGGTCCGCTACACCCTGCACGAACTGACCGGCGAGTCGCTGGCGAACTTTCGCGAGGCCATCCGGTGGGACGACCTCCATCCGCACTACGAGGCCGCCGCAGCACAGGAGCAGAAGGTCGGCCGAACGATCGCCGAGGGTCTCAAGGATCTCAGCCGGCGCGATCGGCTCGTCCTGCTGCGGATCGACGACTACAACGCAGCAGGCCTCACCGGTGACGATTACGAGGACGGTCGGTTCGCGGCTGTCGTCCGCCGGCAGCTCGACAGCCGGAAGTCGGACGGCCCCGGGCGGAGTGCCGGTGGATCGTACGGACTGGGCAAGGCCACGTTGTGGGCCACGAGTCGGCTCGGCATGGTGCTGATCAACTCCACCCTCTCCGAACCGCACGAAGGCCGTACGGAACGCCGGCTCATCGGGAGACTGGACCTTCCCTGGCGTGTCGTCGACGGTGAGGCGTGCGCGGGTCCCGCCTGGTTCGGCGAACCGGAAACCGCCCCCGGAAACAAGGGCGTGGCCCGCTCCTGGTGGGCGGACGAGGAGACCGTCGACCGCCTCCACCTCACCCGCGAGAGCGCCGATCCGGGCACGTCCTTCCTCATCGTCGGTGCCCACGACGTGGCGCAGGCGATCAACGACACGATCGAGGAGGACGACGCCGAGGACGCGCAGGGTGTGCAGACGATGCACCAGCGACTGGTCAACGGCCTCGCCGACAATTTCTGGGCCGCGATGACCTCGGGGGGCGACAGTGCCCCCCTTCTCGAGGCATCGGTCCGAACCCTGCGCAACGGCCGACTGCTCATCGAGGAGGAGCAGGTCGACCCGAGGCGTCGCCAGCCCTCCAGAACCCGTGCGCTCAGAACCTATCTCGAAGGCGGCACGGTCGAGCGCCTCACGGAGTTGGGGCAGGTCGCACTCGCCCGAGTACCACTGAAAGTACCTCTGCGCGGAGGAGGTCGGGAGACTCTCGAACACCCGGCCGTCCTGCTTGTCACGGCGGCGGAGGACGGCGACGGCAAGCCCAACCAACTGGTGAGCATGCGCGGAACTCGCATGACCGTGAAGACCAGCGGAGTGCCCGACCTCCAGCTCGGTACCAGTCCCTTCCAGGCCGTGCTCCTGGTGGGGCATGCCGCCGGGGCGGACGCGGAGTACGCGGAGGAGGCCGAGGAGTTCCTCCGTGCCTCGGAGCCGCCCGAGCACAATAAATGGGGGCAGACCGAGGAACTGTGGGCAGGCTGGTCCCCCACCGCCTACCGACGCATCAGAGCCTTCACCGGAGCGGCCAACACCGCCGTGCGTGAAATCGTCGGGAGGCGGGGGGAGCGACGCGCGGGTGGCCCTCGGGCGCTGCAGGAGCTGCTGAGACTGGAGCCGGTCCAGACCGGTGGCTCCAAGGCTCGGGCCAGGGCCAGAGCCAACGGCTTCCCCGTGATCCGTGACATCGGGGCCGAGATCGACGCGTTCGGGGCCTGGCGGGTTCGGGTCGAGGTCGGTCTCCCGGCGCGTCCCGATCCCTGGGCCATGGAGCCGACGGCTCGCTTCGACGTTCGTTCCGGAAGCAAACCGTCCGTCGGGTGGTCGGAGATTGTGGCGCTGGAGAACTGCCGCTTCGTCGACGGCGCACTTCACTTCGCCGCCGGTGCCCGGACCGCCACCTTCAGCGGCACCACGGACGTCTCCACCCACCCGGTGCGAGCCGAACTTGCCGGATTGATTGTCGAGCTGCACAAGGTGAGAGGGGTGTCCGAATGAAGGTGCTGCCGTACCGGGCCCTCGCCGGCGAGGTGGTGTTCCGGCCGACCGCCGTGAAACTGGACCGAAACAGTCTGGAGACGTCCGTCTTCTCCGAGCAGGAGCGGGTTGTCGCACTCCACCAGGTGGAACGCGAGGACTGGCGGATTTGTCGGCTCAGCCTCACCGCCACGCTTCCCGCGAACGAGGTGTCCGCCGGGCCGTGGAGTGATCTCGCCGTTATCGCGGTGCTCACGGAGGGGGCCACCAACTCGCGCACCACTGTCCGCCTTGAAAGGAGTCCGGGTGATGAGGCGGAGTGGGCGGGCAGTCTCCGCTTCAGTCGAACCGCGTACCGGGGACAGGCGGAACTCGCGGTGTTCGTCGTCGCCACGATTGGTGGTGTCCCGGGACGGATCATCGGAAGCAGCGAGGAGAACTGGCTCGTGGATCTCACCGCCCGCACGCCGGTTCACGGCCGTGAGCTGCGGGTCAACGAGGTCGACTTCCGGAACGGCGTGCACGACTGGCTCCGCCCCTTCAAGGATTCTCCCTGGGTGGTCGAAACCGCGGACGATCTGCCCACGGTCCATCTGAACACGGGCTTCGAAGGCATCGCCGAACTGCTCGGCACCGCCGTGGGACCTCTGGAGAGGGCCGTACGGGACATGCTCGCCGCGCAGATCGCCACCGATGTCTGGACGGCGGTTTTCCACTCGGCGGCAGGGGATCTCGAAGCGGACGCCGATGGGAATCCGCAGTGGCCTGCCGGCTGGCGGGGCACGGTTCTGCGAGGAATGCTCGCCGATGTGCTGCCCGAGCTCTCCGAGCCGGACGCCCTGCGCGAGGTGCACACGCGCCGTGCGGAGCCCTCGGGGTGGAACGATCTCCAGCCGCGCATCAACTACGCCGCCATGCGGCGGGCCAGAGTGCCCCGGCATGTCGGCACCGCGATTCGAGCCCTTGAGTCATCCCAGAAGGAGAGCGCGCAGTGACCGACAAGCCCGACCATCTGCCGGATCGGTTGGCGCTGCTGCCCGAGGTCAACGCCGTGCGCAGTCTGAGCCCGGGGGTGCTCGCAGGTGTGGAGAACCCTCCGGCCATCGCCCTCCACCGGTCCGCCGAAGAACTCCCCGGGGAGAGCAATCGCCTGTGGGTGCAACCCATCAGGGACCTCATCGACGATGCCATGCACCTTTACCGTGACGACAGGCGCACCAAGGCGGATGCCTGGCTGGCGCCCCGTATTCACGCCGCACTCCGGCTGACCCGGAGGGAGGCGGCCGACCGGCGGCTGTGGAACTTCATCGCGCTCTCCGTCGCCCCCGACTATGTGGTGTGGCGCCATCTGCCCGCCAAGGGAAAGGAGGGGCAGCCTCCTCTGGTCGCGCCGGACCGCTTCAGCGGTGCCCACTACACTCAGGCGTTCTCCCGCCTGTGGTGGGCGGCGGAACTCTTCCGGGACGGAACGAGCTACGCGCCGGCGGCTGTGGCCTGCGGAAATCAGGATGTCCTCAACACCGTGCTCAGGCTCGACCTCGTCGATCACCGTCCAACGGTGCAGGCGCTGATCCGACTGGTGGAGAAGGGCACCGTGACCACGGGACGCGAGGTCAACGCGCTGGCCATCGCGGTGAACGCCGCTGCGGGCACTCTGATGTACGACGTGCTCGCACCGGACGACGAGTGGGACTCGGAGAACCTGGACCACTGGATCGAGGAGGGTGAGTCGGCGCCCCCCGTCACTCGGCGGAGTCTGCCCAGCGGTCCCGACGACGGTCCAGTGCCGGAGGCATCGGTCGCCACCCTCCTCACACTTTTCGAGGAACTGTTCCGTGAGGCCTCGGTACGCGGGCGGACCAAGGGCGAGAGCTGATTCCTCAGCCGATCGCGGTCCACTCCGTCACGGCCAGGGCACGGTCGACCGTCTCGTCGTCGAGGCCCAGCGCGGCGGCGAGCACATGCACACCGAGTCGTGGCGGAATGGCGTTCCCGATCTGCTGGGGGATGGCGTTCCCGGCCCACGGATAGTCGGCGGGAAAAGTCTGGAGCAGCCCGGCCTCGGCATTCGAGAAGCGGTCCATCTCGATCTCCGTGTGATTGCCGTGCCACACACGGTTGCGGGAGATCTTGCCGGTCACCGTGGCGGACGGTTCCGTGGAGAGGCGGCGACCCCGGTCCTTGGGATTGCCACCGGTGCCGTAGTTGGAGACCACGGAGAACGGGTACCGCCGACTCTGCCCGAGCACCTCGCCCATGGGCACCCAGGGGAGCAGGGCCCGATCGCCCTCGTGCCGCTCCTCGCTCTTGCGGTAGACCCGGTGCGTGGGTCGAGGCATGACGGCCTCGGTGCTGCGGCGGGCGATGAGGATGGCCCGGCGGCGGGTCTGCGGCACTCCGAACTGTTCCGTGTGGAGCACGGCCGGCGGGGCCACGGAGTAGCCCTCGGCTTCCAGCAGCTCTCGCATGACCACCCACACCGGGAGCGCCGCCTGCACCTGCTCCAGCACGATCGCCTCGTACGGATTGCCCGAGTCGATGGCGGCCAGGGCCCACCGCAGCGGCTCCAGGACCAGCCCCGTGCGCTCGTCGTCGAGCCCTGCCAGGTGTGCGGAGACGTCCTCCCGGGCGGCCATGCGCTTGGCCAGCCCGATCGTGTCGTCGAGGTCGCGACGCCCTGCGCCGCCACCGGCGACGGTGTACGTCTGACACGGGGGCCCGCCGGTGAGAACCGTCGCGCTCGGGAAGTCGCTCGGCCCGAACTTCCGCACGTCACCCGGCTCGGTGGGCAGACCGGCGGCCACTCGGGTGGCGCACGCGTCCTTGTCCCACTCGATACCGGCCACCACGGGAACCCCCAGATGACGTGCGGCCACATCGAGACCGCCCGGTCCGGCAAATAGGTCAATAACCCCAAAAGGGGCGTTAACGGACTCGTCTGAAGTGGGGGCGGTCATGAGGTGGAAGTGTAGCCAGGGGCGGAGGGAGGTCGGCACTCCCGGGAGGAACGAGGTGGGGCCGACGGGCGGGGAGAGTCCCGTCGAGCGGGACGACTCCTGTCGTCGGGCGGACCCCGACCGTCTCAGGCGCGGAGCGCGCGGGCGATGGACCTGCCCAGTGCCTCCCCGACCGGTGGCGGAGAGGCATGGCCGATCTGGCGGTAGCGCAGCGTCTTGCCACCCGCGAAGTGCCAGTCCTTCGGGAAGGACTGAAGGATGGCCGCCTGGGACACAGTGATCTTCTTGTGCGGGGACCCCGAGGTGTCCGATTCCTGGAGGCCGTCAGGGCCCGGGACCTCATTGGCCAGGGCCGCACCGTTGATACCCATGCCGGCCCACTTCTTCTTCGTGCCGGTGGGGCCGAGATCCGGTCCTCCGCGGTCGTACGAACCGCCGACGAGGGCGGGCGCGGTGCTGATCGCCTGTGCGGCCCAGATGTCCGCGTCCCTCCAGCCGCGCTCCGCCATCGACTCGCGCAGGGCCTCGCCGGCCGAGACGTGGTGCTCCACGGTCCGCTCGGGTGGGCGGAACGCCTCGAACCAGCGCTCCTTCAACGCGACGAGCACTCCCTGATCGCGATTCTGCGGAACACCGAAGTCGGCTGCGTTGACGGCGAACCAGTGAAAGCCGTAACCGAGGTGCTCCAATTCCTTTTCAATGAAGTCGCGCACGTCCGCCAGCTCGGGAGCGCTGACCATTTTCGTGACGTTCTCGATGAGCAGGGCCCGCGGCTGAACGGCGTGAGCGAGGAGCGCGGTCGCTTTCAGGAGTTCGCGCTCCTGTCCCGTCTCCCTTCTCTGCGCGGTCGCGGCCGATGTCACCCGGGGCAGTCCGGCGGAGAGAAGGTCGACGTCGTAGGCCTCCTGGTGCTCTGCCGGATCGAAATCCAGCAAATCCATTTCGAGTACGTTCCAGGTCGGCCTGTTGAGGCGCAGGGTTTCACAGGCGATTGGCCTGCTGTCCAGGAGCAGCACCGGATCGAAGCCGGCTCGCTCCAGCCCCAGGGCGAGCCCGCCCGCCCCGGCGCACACGTCGACCGATGTGAGTCTCTGCACAGGATTCCCCCCGCCACGCGAACATCAACAGCCTTTGCGAAAGCCTATGCAGCGATGCGGGGAATGTCGATGCCGATGGCGCCCAAGCCGGGCCAGGGTGCAGTTCAGAGCGCGGCTCGCAGGCGGCGCACGGTTCGGGCGACGCGCGCGGCGACCTCTTCGGGTGCCTCGTGCTCCCAGAAGCGCAGCACCGTCCACCCCTGTGCCTCCAAATGCGCCGTCGTGGCTCGATCACGGGCCATGTTGCCGTCGAGTTTCCTGCTCCAGGAGGACGCGTTCGCCGCCGGCCTGGTCGCGTGCTGCGGACACCCGTGCCAGAAGCATCCGTCGAGGAAAACCGCCACCTTCACCGGCCGAAAGGCGACGTCGATATTGCGCCGCGGGATTCCCGGAACGGGCACATGAACGCGGTAGCGCAAGCCGTTCGCGTGCAGCAGTTTGCGCACCTCGATCTCGCACTTCGTGTCCCGTGACGACTGGCGGCGCATTCGTTCGGACACACCCGGGGACGAGGGAATCATGGGAGGAATCGCGGAACTCATGCCGAGATCGAGCCCCCGTGGCAGTTCCGATAGGCGGTGCCCGATCCACACCAGCAGTCCGAGCCCTTCGCCGGTGGCCAGGCCGTCGCCCGCCCACGGGCCGCCAGGGTTGTGGCGTACTGGGGGAGGAGGTCCGCGTTGGCCGGGGAGGACTGTTCGGAGGCGGCGAAGGCCTCGTAGGAGGGGACCGTCGCCGGGACCGTGCCCAGGTTGGCGGTGCCGGTGGAGGCGAGGTCGCGGAGGGAGGCCTCGATGTCGGTGAGGTGGGCCGCGTGGGTCGGGTACTCCGATTCCAGCTCGGGGTAGGACGCGAGGAGTTCGGACAGCTCGGGTTCGGTCCAGTGGAGGACCGCCACCGGGAAGGGGCGGGAGAGGGCCGAGCGGTAGGAGCCCAGTTCCGAGCGGAGACGGGCGATCTCGGCGCGGAGTTCCGCCGGGTTCTCGGAGCCGAGGGTCCACAGGCGCTTCGGGTCGTGGAGTTCGTCCAGGGAGATCGCGGCCCGGGCGGTGTGGCCCTTGTCGGCCAGGGCGTCCCACTCGTCGTGGGGGCGGCCGAGCAGCCGGCGGACGCGGTGGCGGCCGGTCAGCAGGGACTGGGTGTCGTAGGGGATCTCGTCGTCGCCCGGGGTGAGCAGCAGGGTGATCGCCGCGGTGAAGCAGTCGTGGGAGGCCTCCAGCTCGTCATGGGACTCCAGGGCCTCGGCGATGATCTCCCACGGGGCCGCGTCCGCCGGGGCGGCCGTGCGGATGCCCGCGATCAGCGCACGGGCCTCGGCCTCATGGCCGTACTCCCAGAGGTTCGCCGCCTGGAGGGCCTTCACCAGCAGGGGGCGCTCGGGCCCCGAGGTGACGAGCCGGTCGTACAGGGTGGAGGCGCGTTCGCGTGCGCCGGCCAGTTCGAGGTGGGCCGCGGCCCGGAGGAGGAGGGGCTCGTCGTCCTCCGGGTACCGCGTCGCGGTCCGCAGCAGGCGCTCGGCTTCGGCAATGTGATCGGCAGGCGTGTCGGGGCGCATGGTGGACACGGTACTGCGGCCATACGGCCGAAAGGGCGGCCGTATGGCACCGGTCACCTCGGCCCGTGTACGCGTGAAAGAGAAGTGGCGGGAGGGGCGAACTCTCCCGGGGGAGCGCCGGAGGGAGCGCCGGGGAGCCCCCGGGGATCACCCCGGACCCCGCCGCCCCCGCGACCGCCTCCGCCCCCCGGCCGCCCCGCCACCCGATCGTGTATAACGGGATCAACGGATCAACGGACCAGCGGACCAACGGACCAACGCACCACCGGAGACCGGGGAGGGGACATGGAGCTTCGCGCACGAACGCGCGCCCTCCGCCCCGCCGTCCTCGCGTTCCTCCTCCTCGCCGAGATCCTGCTCCTCGACGGCGGCGGTCTCTCCGCCGCCCTCGCGCTCGCCGCCACGGCGACCGCTTCCGCCGCGTCCGCCCTGGTCGTCTGCGCTGTCATCAGCGCCCGCTGTGCCCCCGCCGTGCCCCGCACCCGGGTCCGCACCGCCATCCGCGACCGCGAGAAACGCACCGCGTTCCTTCCGCAGCGCGACCCCGACGCCCGGGGCCGCACCCGCCCCCGCGCCCCCGGCCGTGCCCTCCTGACGGCCGCCGCGTAGGGGACCCCACAGCACCTCCACGCGGGACCGTCATGCCGCCTGTCTCCACACCCCGGCACGACGAGACCCCCGGAGGGCTCACCCATGTCCGTCTTCGCCCGTCTGGTCGAGCAGCTCGCCGACCTGCTCCAGCCGCTCTTCCTCACCTCGGCCACCGCCGCCGCGATCGTGCTCTTCACCGCGTTCGTACGGCTCGCGGTCCACCCCCTCTCCCGCGCCGCCGCCCGTGGCCAGAAGGCCAACGCCCGGCTCGCGCCGCAGGTCGCGGCCCTGCGCAGAAAGCACCGCGACAACCCGGAGCGGCAGAAGCAGGCGCTCATGGAGCTGTACGCCAAGGAGAAGGCGTCCCCGCTCTCCGGCTGTCTGCCGAGCCTGCTCCAGGTCCCGGCGTTCTTCCTCCTCTACCACCTCTTCTCCAGTGGCAGCATCGGCGGCGAGCCCAACGCCCTCCTCTCCCACCGGCTCCTCGCCGCCCCGCTCGGCGACCGCTGGACGGACGCCCTGGCGAGCGGCGGGGTCCTCGGGGACGCCGGTCTGGTCTACCTCGGGCTCTTCGCCGTCGTCACCGCCGTCGCCGTCTTCAACTACCGGCGCACCAGGCGCCAGCTCGCCGCGGCCCCGGCCCCGGCACCGGGCGATGTGCTCCCGGGCATGGGAGCGATGACGAAGGTCATGCCGCTGCTCTCCTTCGCCACCCTGATCACCGTGGCCGTGGTGCCGCTCGCCGCCGCGCTCTATGTCGTCACCAGCACCACCTGGGCGGCCGTCGAACGCGTCTTCCTCTACCGGGACATGCCGGTCGCGGGGGCCATGGCGAGCCCTCTGTGAGGAGAGGGGATCACAGGGAGACGGTGACGCCCTCCCGGGCCGAGCGGCGGGCCGCCTCCAGCACATCGAGCGCCGCGGCGGCCTCCGTCGCCGTCACCGGTGGTCCGGTGCCGTCGCGCAGGGCCCGCTCGACGGCCGCGTAGTACGCCGGGTAGTCGCCCGGCACCGTCTCGACCGGGCGGCCCCCGCCCGTCAGCGGTGACTCCCCGGCGCCGATCCGCCCCCAGGACGACTCGCCCTCCGTGCCCCAGCCCGTGCCGTCCCCCGGCCGGACGCCGGCGCGGAGGGCGGCCTCCTGGGGGTCCAGTCCGTACGTCACGAAGCCCGCCGCGCTGCCGAGCACCCGGAAGCGCGGACCCAGCTGCGCCGCCGTGGCGCTCATGTACAGATGGGAGCGGACCCCGTTGGCGTGGGTCAGCGCGATGAAGGTGTCATCGTCGGCCGCCGCTCCCGGGCGGCGCACCTCCGATTCGGCGTAGACCAGCGCGGCCGGGCCGAAGAGCGTCAGCGCCTGGTCGACGACATGGCTGCCCAGGTCGTACAGCAGTCCGCCGATCTCCTCGGGGTCCCCCGACTCCCGCCAGCCGCCCTTGAGCTGGGGCCGCCACCGTTCGAAGCGGGATTCGAAGCGCTGTACGTCGCCGAGTTCGCCGTCCTCGATGACGCGGGTGAGGGTGAGGAAGTCATTGTCCCAGCGCCGGTTCTGGAAGACCGAGAGCAGCAGTCCCCGCCGGGCGGCGAGCGCGGCCAGCTCCCGCGCCTCGGCGGCGGTGGCGGCGAGCGGTTTGTCCACGACCGCCGCGAGACCGGCGGTGAGGGCGGCCTCCGCCAGGGGGACATGGGTCTTGTTGGGGGAGGCGATCACCACCAGGTCCAGCTCGCCCGCCCGGCCCCACAGCTCCTCGGGCGCGGCGGCGAGGCGTACGCCGGGGAAGGCGGTACGGGCCTGTGCGCGCCGTTCCGGGTGGGAGGTGACGACCGTGTCCAGGGTCAGGCCCGGGGTGGCGGCGATCAGCGGGGCGTGGAAGACGGAGCCCGCGAGGCCGTAACCGATGAGTCCGACGCGGAGGGCGGTGCCGGTGCCGGTACCGGAGTCAGTCATGGGGCCCACTCAAGCAACGCTGTCGCCCTGGTGCAAGCGGCGCGGAGAGGGGGCGGGCGGGCCCTGGCGGCGCGGGTGACGGAAGCCCCGGGACGTGCGTCCCACCGGGCCGGGCGGCCTCACCGCGCGGCCCGGTGCTCAAGCGGCGGCGTGTGGCCTGCGGCGTGTGGTGGGCGATGCGCGGCCCCGCGGTGGGCGGTGGGCCGCGTGCGGCGTGCCGCGAGCCGCGGGCCCGGAGTGCGTCGGCCGGCCGGAGCCGGCCGCGAGGCCGGGCTCACCCCTCCGGCCGGTGGTCGCCCGAGGGGCGGGGCAGCGCGTTCCCGTGCCCGTCCTCGGGCGGGAAATACGCTGATAGGGCGGAGTTGCGCGGCTGTTCGGGGCCGTACGGGCCGGTAGCCGCACGGCGTGGCCCGCCCCGGGGAAGGGGGCCCGGGAGCGGGCTCAGCGGCCCGACCCGCAGCACGATCAGCAAAGGTCACCCCACACCCATGCGACTGCGCACTGCCCTCGCCGTCGGCGCCCTCGCAACCGCTGCCGCCCTCCCCGCGGCCGTGGCACCGGCCCCGGCGGCGGCGCTCCAGGCCCGGCCCGCCCCCGCCGCCCGGGAGGCCGGCACCCTCCCGGTCCTCCGGGCCCTCGCGCCCGCGCCCGCCTCCGTCCCGCGAAACCCCGCGCCCGCCTCCGTGCCCCGGGCCCCCGCCCCCCTCCCGAGGGAAGCCGCCCCGGGCCCCGCCCCCGCCCCCGGCCCCGTGCCCTTCGCCGACACCCGGCTGCCCCGCTGCGGCGCCGCGTCCGTCAAGGACTTCCCCATCGACACCCGTATCCACGCGGGCCCCTCCGTCCACCACCCCGGCGGCGGCTTCGAGCGGTGGTCCGTGGAGCTGACCAACACCACCGGCGCGACCTGCCGCAACATCCACCCCGTCCTCGTCTTCGCCGCCCGCGACCGGGGACTCACCCCCGCCCGGCTGATGCTCGAATTCCAGCAGGGGACCGGCGCCGGCGCCGGTGCCGTGCCCCGCTGGCTCCCCGCCGACCTGGAGACCACCGGCGAGGACGAGATCGTGGCCGTGCTCGACCGGGACGGCGCCGAGGGCTTCACCGTGCCGGCGCGGGCCTCCGTCACCGTGCCCGTCCGGCTCGCGCTCACCGCCGACACCCCGCCCAACCAGGTCACCGTCAACGCCGCCGTCGTCCAGCGCAGGGGCGACGACGGCGAGTGGCTCGGCCAGTCCGGCGACCACCGCTTCGCCGTGCTCGACGACAACGGCTACGGCGCCACCGTCACCCGCGACGAACTCGCCACCACCGGCTCCGGCTCCCTGCTGCGCCTCGCCGCCGCCCTCGGCGCGGTGCTCCTCGGCGGCGGCGCGCTGGCCCTGGTCTCCCGGCGGCTGCGCTCACCCGGCAGGTGATCGAGCCGATTAGGCTGTTGGTGTCGGGGTGACACAGGGCCGTGCCTCCGGCGTCCCAGCACCTCGCATCCCGTATGCAGCGCACGAGCAGGAGTCCCGTTGATGGCAGAGCGCAAGCCGATCGAATCCTGGCTCACCGACATGGACGGTGTCCTGATCCACGAAGGTGTGCCGATCCCGGGCGCCGACACCTTTCTCAGGAAGCTCCGGGAGACCGGCAAGCCCTTCCTCGTACTGACCAACAACTCCATCTACACCGCGCGCGATCTGCACGCCCGGCTCGCCCGGATGGGCCTGGACGTGCCGGTGGAGAACATCTGGACCTCCGCGCTCGCCACCGCTCGGTTCCTGGACGACCAGCGGCCGAACGGCACCGCGTATGTGATCGGCGAGGCCGGTCTCACCACCGCGCTGCACGACATCGGCTATGTCCTCACCGACCACGCCCCCGACTACGTGGTGCTCGGCGAGACCCGGACGTACAGCTTCGAGGCCCTCACCAAGGCGATCCGGCTCATCAACGGCGGCGCCAGGTTCATCTGCACCAACCCCGACGAGACCGGCCCCTCCACCGAGGGTCCGCTGCCCGCCGCCGGGTCGGTGGCCGCGCTGATCACCAAGGCGACCGGCAAGGACCCGTACTTCGCGGGCAAGCCGAACCCGCTGATGATGCGCACCGGGCTCAACGCGATCGGCGCGCACTCCGAGACCAGCGCGATGATCGGCGACCGGATGGACACCGACGTACTGGCCGGTCTGGAGGCGGGCATGGAGACCTTCCTCGTCCTGACCGGGGTCACCACCCCGCCCGACATCGACCGCTACCCCTTCCGCCCGTCCACGGTCGTGGACTCCATCGCCGACCTCGTCGAGCGCGTTTAGCCCCCCTCCCGGCGGTCGCCGTTCACTCCTGCCTCTCCGTATCGGCGCAGCTCAGCGGGGGGTACGGGAGGGAGGGCGGCCGCTGCGGATGCGAAAGCGCGCCGGACGCGTGAATCTTGCGGTACCAGGAGGTTCACGATGCGCTCACGTTCGATAGCGTTCCGTACCGCAGGGGTGGCGGCGGTGCTCGTCATGGCACCCGCGGCGGTCGGCGCGTACGCCCAGGACTCCGTCACCGTCACCGCGTATCCGGCCGAGGTCCGGCCCGGGGGTGAGGTCGAGATCCGGGTGCAGGGGTGCGCGGGCACCACCGGGACCGCCCGCTCCGGGGCCTTCGACGGCGAGGCGCGGCTCCACGGAGGCACCCGCGCGAACGAACAGCGCCCGGACGAACGGCGCCCGGATGAACAGCGCCCGGAT
Source organism: Streptomyces sp. NPDC001985 (assembly GCF_040296845.1). Classification (NCBI taxonomy): domain Bacteria; kingdom Bacillati; phylum Actinomycetota; class Actinomycetes; order Kitasatosporales; family Streptomycetaceae; genus Streptomyces; species Streptomyces sp. NPDC001985. The sequence goes on along the minus strand of NZ_JBEOYB010000045.1, from coordinate 34,111 downwards.
GAACAGCGCCCGGACGAGCCGGGCACGGGACGGGACGACGAATCCGGCACCGGCTCCGGGCGGGACGACGAATCCGGCACCCGGCGCGAGGGCGGGCACGGCTCCCACACCCTCTCCGGGACCACCGGCGTCAAGTCCCGGCTGAGCCCCGGAGCCCACCACATCACCGTCCACTGCGACGGACGCGTCCACCACGCCTCCGGCACCCTCCGGGTCGTCCGCGACCACGCCCGCCCGGGCGAGCCCTCGCCCACCGCCCCGGTCCGCGCCGGTGGCGGCGGCACCGCGACACTGGCCGCGGCCGAGCAGCGGCGCGCGGAGGAGACCGAGGGCGCCGGCCCCGGCACCCCGCACACCGTCGTCGGACTGGTCCTCGCGGGCGCCGCCGCGCTCGCCGTCGCCCTCCGCTCCTCGCGCCGCCGCCAGACCGGCGGCTGAGTTGCCCGCCGCCGAACGCCCGCCGGGCTCCGGCCGGCTGTTCACCGGGGTGGCCTGGGCGGTACTGCTGCTCGGGCTCTGTCTCTGGGGCCGGGAGGCCGCCGACGGCCCCGGCACCAGCTCCGCCCCCACCACGGGCGATGTCGCCGCGGTCGGACGCCCTCTCGGGGTCCCGCTGCCCCCCGCCCACGAGCCGGTCGCGCCGGCCAGGCCCCAGCGGGTGGAGATTCCGTCGCTGGGCATCAGCGCCCCCGTGGTGCCGCGCGGCCTCGACGCCGCGGGCGCGATCGACCCGCCGCCGTACGCCCGGGCGCGGACGGTGGGCTGGTACGGCGCCGGTACGCAACCGGGCGCGCGGGGAGCGTCCCTGCTGGTCGGCCATGTGGACACCGAGACGGAGCCGGCCGTCTTCTACAGCCTGAGCACCGCCCGGCCCGGCGCCGAGGTGCGGGTGACCCGGGCGGACGGCTCGGTGGCGCGGTTCACCGTCGACGACGTCCAGGTCTTCGGCCGGGAGCGGTTCGACGCCCGGAAGGCGTACGGCCCGCGCCACTCCGGCCGGGCGGAGCTGCGGCTGATCACCTGTGGCGGCACCTTCGACCGGGCGACGGGCGGCTATACGGCCAATGTCGTGGTCTCCGCCTATCTCACCGGGGTCCGCCGGTAACGCCCGCCCCACACCGGCCCGACCGTGCGGCAACGGGGGCAAGACCGTGGGGAGACGGGCCTCGTACCCCGCTGACCTGGTGTGTCAGGATGGAATCGACCGGTTCCGACCGGGGCGGGAGGCTTCGTCGAGGCCCCGGATCAGCACGGCCGAGGGGGAGCGGATGTACGGGAGTCGGACCGGGCGCGCCATGGCGGGCGCGGCGGGGGCGGCGGCGCTGCTGCTCTCCGGGTGCTCGTCGGACAAGGGCGGGAGCCCGGCGCTGAAGGTGAGTCAGCAGCCCCGGGAGACCGACCCGTACTGGGTCAACCCGGAGGGGAACGCGGCCCGGCAGGTCGTCGCGTACCGCGAGGACGGGGACGACGAGAAGGCCGGGCTGATCGAGCGCATAGCCACCCAGCCGGTCGCCGAGTGGATCGGCACGGAGAACGTCGAGGCCGAGACCCGGCGGATCACCGAGGCGGCCACCGGGGTCGACCGGGACGCGCTGCTGGTGCTCTACAACATCCCGCACCGCGACTGCGGACAGTTCTCCAAGGGCGGCGCCGCCGACGCGGCCGCCTACCGCGACTTCGTCGACCAGGCGGCCAGGGGCATCGGCGACCGGCGGGCCACGGTGATCCTGGAACCCGACGCGGTGCTGCACCTGGTGGACAGCTGCACTCCCCGGGAGTTCCACGAGGAGCGCTACCACCTGCTGTGGGGAGCGGTCGACCGGTTGAAGAAGCAGCCGAACACCAAGGTCTACCTGGACGCGGGCAACGCCGGCTGGTCCCAGCCCGAGGCGCTCCAGGAGCCGCTGCGCCGGGCCGGTATCGACAAGGCGGACGGATTCGCCGTCAATGTGTCCAACTTCTATCCGACGGCGGCGAGCACCGAGTTCGGCAAGAGGCTCTCGGAGAAGGTCGGCGGCAAACCGTTCGTCATCGACACCAGCCGCAACGGCAGGGGCTCGTACACCGGTGGCGACCCCAAGGAGAAGTGGTGCAACCCGCCGGGCCGGGGGCTCGGTGAGGTGCCGACCACGAAGACGGCGGACCCGCTGGTGGACGCCTATCTGTGGATCAAGCGTCCGGGTGAGTCGGACGGGGACTGCAAGGGCGGCCCGAAGGCGGGCGACTGGTGGCCCGAGTACGCCCTGGGCCTGGCCCGCAACAGCGCCTGAGGCGCGCCGCCCGCCGGCCGTGCGGGGGGCCCCGGCCCGGAGCCCCCGCACCCGTGGTCAGCGGGGTCGCGCCCGTGGTCTGCGGGGTCGCGCCCGTGGTCTGCGGGATCGCGCCCGTGCTCTGCGGGATCGCGCCCGTGGCCTACGGGACCTCCACCCAGACCGCCTCCGACGGGGTCCCCCGGTCGTCCGTCACGAACAGCATGTACCGGCCCGACGGCACCAGCGCCCGGTTCCCGGGCACGGTCACCTCGACGCCGTCCGCCGTCCTCGTCATCTCCAGGGCGATGGTGCGCTGGTCCACATCGGTGACATGGGTGACCGCGCTGGGCTTCATCAGCTTCGCCGACGCCAGCGGGCGCTCGCCGCCGGCCTTGAAGGTGCCCTTGCCGCCGCGCTCGATGGTCTTCGGCCCCTCGCCCAGCTCGGGCCGGGAGTCCCGGTGGAGGTAGGGCGGGGTGTAGATCTCGATCCGCTGTTCGAAGACGCCCGGCTTGGTGTTGGCCTTGTCCGCGTAGAGCGAGTCCGAGCCGAAGATCATCACTCGGCCGTCCGGCAGCAGCAGCGAGCCCGAGTGGTAGTTGCGGCCCACCCGGGGGTCGGCGACGCGCTGGTACGTCCCGGTCTTCGGGTCGTACGTCCGGGCCTCCAGCACATTGGAGCCGCCGCGGCCCCGGTAGTCCTCGGAGCCGCCGGTGACCAGGACGGTGTCGTCGGGGAGCAGGGACGCGCTGGGGTAGCGGGTGCCCTTGTCCAGGGACGCGCCGTCCCTGAAGCGCGGCTCGTCCTCCTTGAGGTCCACCAGCCGGGACTTCTCGCTGGAGTTCTCGGACTCGCCGACCCCGCCGCCGCCGATGACCATGAACCGCTGGTCCTGGGCGGGCGGCAGCATCACCGTCGCCGAGGTCTCCATCTGGTCCGGGTCGCTCAGGCCGGGGATCTTGTCGAACTCATTGGTGTCCAGATCCCAGACGCCCGGGTCGCGGCCGACATCGGCGGGCCCGTAACCGGCGTTGGAGCCGGAGTAGAAGAGCTTGCCGTTGTCCATCAGGAAGATCGCCGGATAGGTGGGGAACTTCCGGATCTTCCCGGTGTACTCCCACTTCCTGGTCTCCGGGTCGTAGACCTCGTCCTTGCCGGGCACGATGGCGCCGATCTCGTCGAGGCCGGAGAGCGCGAGCACCTTGCCGTCGTCGAGCGTCGTCAGCGTCGGGTACCAGCGGGCCTCGTTCATCGGGTCGACGGGGATGTACTTCTCGGCCACCGGGTCGAACTCGTAGGAGTCCTTGATGCCCTGGAAGTCCTTCTTGTCGAGCGCGAGCTTCTGGGCGATGCCGTAGACATTGCGGGTGTCCGGCCCCTTGAGGCCGTGCACCCGGTAGTTGTCCTCGGTGCCGGTCTCGTGCTCCTTGCCGGTCTTCTCCGCCTCGACATAGATCCGGCCGAGCCCGGCCTCGGTCCGCAGGAACCGCCCGGTCGCCTTGTCGAAGACCTTCTTCGCCTTCTCCACCAGGACCGGGTCCTTGGAGACGAAGGTCTTGCCGTTCTCCTTGCCCGTGAACCTGGTCCCGGCGGGGATGGTCTTGGGCGCGTCGGGGTCCTCGTTGTGGACGATCATCAGACCGCCCGCCTTGGTGACATCGCCCTGGAGCTTCTCGTACCGCTTGGTGCCACCCGCCACCAGGAGCTTGCCGTCGGGGAGCTGGGTGTGTCCGGCGCAGAACATGTCGGCCGGGGTGGGGATCTTCTTGAAGGAGTTCTCCTTCGGGTCCCACAGCACGGTCTCGAACTTCTTCGCGTCGAAGTTCTTCTGGTTGTTGCCGGAGCCGGCGATCAGCAGCACCTTGCCGGTGTGCAGCAGCGCCGCGTGGATGGCGTTCACCCGGTACTCGGAGGGGATCTCCAGGAAGTCCCACTTGCCGTTGGCGGCCTTGTACTCCGGCTGGTTGATCTTGTAGTCGTGGTATTTCTCGGTGCCGAAGCGCCAGAGCGCCGGCCCGTTCATGCCGGCCACCGCGCAGGCCACCGCCGCGCCTATCGCTATGCGACGGGCGCGCCTCTTGCGGTGGTTGGTCCGGACGGCGCGCCTGCTCATTTCTTACGTCCCCCAAGGGCGATCTGCATGGTCTGTTCCGCGTCATGGGCCGGGCCGGTCCCACCGGGCGCGGGCCCGGCCTGCGGCGGCACGGCCGCCGGCGGTGCCGGTGCCGGTGCCGGGGCTGCTCCCGGGGCCGGCCCCGCGGCGCGCGCCCGGCCGCCGGACCCGCGCTTCCTGCGGCGGCTCCGCTTCTTCTTCTCCTCGCGCAGCGTGTGGCGCCAGATCAGGATCGGCGCGGCCGTGATCAGCATCGCCAGCGTCGCCCAGGTGATCATCGCCGGGTGGTCGTGCCCGAAGACGAAGGAGGCTCCGAGGGAGAGGCCGAAGACCGCGATGAAGAAGAGATGGATGCGGAAGGTGCCGAAGAGGGTGTCCGGGCTGGAGGAGTCGCCCTTCGGGGTGACGACGAAGGAGCTCTTGCGGCGCAGTACGGCGTCCATCAGCGAGCGGGCGTAGACGGGGGCGGAGAGCGCCGACATCATCATGCCCGCGAGGCCGCCGGAGCCCTCGGGCTCGTGCGGCGACACGTTGTGGCGCCGGTTCCAGATGTAGAGGCCGATCTGGAGCGCCGAGGCGTTGCCGTACAGCATCATCCAGATGACCGGGTCGATCTGCACACCCGACGCGCCCATGCCCAGGAAGAGCGCGCAGCTCAGCGCCGCCAGAATCCAGTTGAGGGCCGACATCGGATAGAAGATGATCATCATGGTGTAGTTGAAGAGCTTGCCGGCCGGCAGTGAGCCGTACCCCCTCCAGTACTGCTTGAGGATCGTCTCGTACGTGCCGCGGGACCAGCGCAGCTGCTGGGTGAAGAAGTCGGTCCAGGCGGTGGGGCCCTCGCCGACGGCCAGCACGTCCGGGGTGTAGACCGAGCGCCACCGGTTGCCGGAGGCCGGGTTCTTCGCCCGGTGCATCTCGAAGCCGGTCGCCATGTCCTCGGTGATCGAGTCGTACAGCCCGCCGATCTGCTTCAGCGCCGATATGCGCACCGCGTTGGAGGTGCCGACGAACATGGGCGCGCCATAGCGGTTGCCCGCGCGCTGGATCAGGGCGTGGAAGAGGAACTGCTGGGACTCGGCGGCCTTGGTGACGAAGGTGTCGTAGTTGCCGTACACCTGGGGGCCGATGACGAAGCCGACATCCGGGTCGCGGAAGTAGCCGAGCATCCGCTCCAGGTAGTTGGGGAGCGGGATGTGGTCGGTGTCGACGGAGGCGAAGAAGTCGTAGTCGCCGCCGTGCGCCTGGAGCCAGGCGTTGTAGTTGCCGTGCTTGGTCTTGGCGCGGTGCGGGCCCTTGGGCTGGTTCCACTTCTCGACGCCCTTGCGGGAGAAGTGGTGGACGCCGAGCCGGGCGCAGACCTCCTTGACCTCGGGGTCGTCGCCCTCGTCCAGCAGCCAGACGTGCATGACGCCCCGGTGGCGGATGCGCACCGCCGCCTCCAGGGTCTTCGTCACCATCTCCAGGGGCTCCTTGCCCGGCACGAAGGAGGTGAGGAAGGCGACCCTGGTGCCGCTCTCGGGGACCACCGGGACGGGGTCGCGCGCCACCAGCGTGGCGTGGGCGTTGGAGAGCACGTTCATCGTGCGGAACAGCTCGATCAGACCGATCGAGACCAGCATGACGATGTCGAGGACGAGCAGGGTGTCGTTCTTCAGGTTGGGGTCGCGCTCGGTCCAGTGCGACGGCTGCATCAGCCAGAGGAAGAGCCCGAGGGAGACCAGGGGGGCCGAGCCCAGCAGCAGGGCCGCCCGTATCCGGTGCGGTTCCTGGGAGAGGAGCGAGCGGTACTGGACGGTGTAGGGCTGGTCCGCGGGTATCTGGGTGAGGGGTCCGGCCAGCCGGCTGTAGTGCTCGTAGTCGTACCGGGGCGGCGCTTTGCGGGTCCGCGGGCCCCGGCCGCCGGTGCGGAGGTCCGCGGGCACTCTGAGCTGGGCCGTCCGGGCAGGGTCGCCGGACCCCCCGGCGTCCTTGGGCGTCGACGTCATTGGTCATCCCCCCGCACGCAGGAAGCTGCGTGTGCTGTGGTGGTGGTCGTTGAGTTCCGGCCACAGGACCCCTCGACCTGTTGACCTGAACTGGTGGGTGGCGGGCGGCTGTCGGCACAGACGGAGAACAGTCGCTCGCCGGTTGCATGATGCCTGGTGCCCGAGGGAGCCGCGCACGGGGCCCCCACCCCGTGCACACACAGCGGAATCATGCGTTCCAGGCGCCCTCAACTGCGCTGAACGCATGCTCGGCCGAGGGCGATGGATTCAGGATAGAGTCTCCGACCGCCTTCATGATCGCAAGGGTCAAATGACGCGGAATCGGTCATTTGTACGATTCACAAGGAGGCTGTGAAAATGCCGCCGCCATATGTGGATGGCTGGAAATCGGCTACCGAATGAACGGGTGGTCGCGTCGGTGGGGGGTGGGGGCCGGCGGTGGGCCGGGGGCGGATACGACGGAGACCTCCTCGCCGATGGCGAGGAGGTCTCCGTTGCGCGTGCGCCGCCAGGGACTCGAACCCCGGACCCGCTGATTAAGAGTCAGCTGCTCTAACCAACTGAGCTAGCGGCGCCTGCTGACCTGGAGAACTCTACCGGACCGCGCGGGGTGCTCCGGACCAACCGGCCGCACCCGGCCTGTCGGATGGTCGGTTTTTACCCTCGATCCCGCAAAATGTGAGAAATCATGACAAGAGGGGTTCATGGTGATGGGCCCGAGAGAACTTCCGTAGCGCGGAGGGGACACGTATGACAGTGCCGGTCTTCGAGGAGTACGAACCCGCTTCCGACTGCGACTGCCCCGGGTGCGTCCAGCAGCGCCGGGTGCTCGCGGCCGGGGGGCATCCGGCGGCCCACGGCTGCCGGCGGGCGCTGGTGCTGTTCACGGCGGCGGGGGTGGTGCTGGGCGGCGGGGGAGCCGGGCAGGCGCACGCGGACCGCGCGGCCGACCCGGTGGGCCGGGGCCGGGGTGCCGCACCCGTGGTGGGAGCGGGCCCCGGTGCGGCCCCGGTGCCGGTGCCGGCCGCCGTGCCCGTCCCGGGGGCCGGTGCGGCGTCCCCGGGCGGTACGGCCTCCGGTGCCGCGCCGGTTCCCGGAATCGGCGCCGCCGCCGGGGCGCGGGCCGACGAGGGGGGCGTCGGGGCCGAGCCGGGGCACGAGCAGGGGGGCCGGGGGCCGCTGCACGGGCGCCCGCTCCCCGGGCCCTCCGGCGAACCGGCCCCCGCCGCGCCGCGCGAGACCACCCGGGCCGAGATCATCGCCCGCGCCCGGGGGTGGGTCGACGCCAAGGTCCCGTACAGCATGCAGGCCTACTGGACCGACGGATACCGGCAGGACTGCTCGGGCTATGTCTCCATGGCCTGGAACCTGGCGGGCAACGAGTGGACGGGCACTCTCGCGCAGTACGGCACCCGCATCGCCCGGGAGGACCTCCAGCCCGGGGACATCCTGCTCTTCCACAACCCGGCCAGCCCCACCACCGGCTCGCACGTCACGATCTTCGGCGGCTGGACCGACGCCACCCGCAAGACCTATGTGGCCTATGAGCAGACCAAGCCGCACACCCTCAAGCGGTCCACCCCCATGGCGTACTGGTCCAACTCGGACCGCTATGTGGCCTACCGCTACAACGGGGTGACCGGCGAGGCGGCACCCGCCGGCACGGCCGCGGCGGGCGGCGAGTCGGCCGACTCCTACCCGGGCGCCTCCGCGTTCGGGCCCGGCGCGGTCAACGCGCATGTCACCCGGCTCGGCGAGCTGCTGATCGCGCGCGGCGGCAAGCGCTTCTACACCGAGGGCCCCGGCCCCGAGTGGGGCGAGGCCGACCGCCGGGCGACGGAGGCGTTCCAGCTCGCGCAGGGGTGGCGGGGCGCGGAGGCGGACGGACTCCCCGGCCCCGAGACCTGGCGGCTCCTGGTGACCGGCACGGGCCGGGACATCCCCCCGGCCCCGGCCCCGGGCGGTGCGGGAACGGTTCCGCCGCCCGCGCCGGGTGGTGCGGGACCGGCCCCGGCCGGCGGTGCGGCGCCCGCGTCCGGCGGCGCGACCCCGGCTCCCGCGCGCGGGTCCGGTGGGGTCGCCGCAGGGGTGCCGGCGTACCCCGGGCCGGGGTACTTCCGGCCCGGGGCCGGCAGCGACCATGTCACCCGGCTCGGGCGGCGGCTGGTCGAGCTGGGGCACGGCAGGCACTACACCGAGGGCCCCGGGCCGCGCTGGAGCGAGGCCGACCGGCGGAATGTGGAGTCCTTCCAGCGGGCCCAGGGGTGGAGCGGCCCGGCGGCCGACGGCTACCCCGGGCCGGAGACCTGGCGCCGGCTCTTCGCCGCCGACACCGCCGACACCGCCGACACCGCCGGCAGCGGCCCCGGGCCGACCCGGGGCGCCCGCGCCGGGCACCTCGCCCGGGAGGCCGCCGCCGCCCGGAGGCCGGACACGCAGGGGACACCGACAGGGGAAACGGGAGAGCAGTCATGAGCACCACGACATCGGGGCCCGCGCCGGGGCCGGAGGGCGGCGGCCGGTCCCCGGCCGCCCCGTCGAGACACACCCCGGTCATCGCCCAGGAGGCCACCACCGAGATCCCGGTGCATCTGCTCTTCCGCGACACCGACTCCCCGCCGGTGGCGCTGCGCACCGCCGTGGTGGGCCGCCGCCAGGGCACGGGGGAGCAGCCCAGGGTCGCCCGCGGACCGGCGGCCGGCCCCCCGGCGGCCCCCGCCCCCGCCCGGCGGGCCGCCCCGCCCGCCGACCCGGGGCTGGCGGAGCGGCCCGGAGCGGTGCTGCCCGGCTGGACCGGGCTGGTGGCGGGCGCCTGCGCGCTCGCCGGAACCGGCACCGTGCTGTGGGGCGCCGGGGCCGCCCCGGCGATGGTGACCAGGCTCCTCGGGCTCACCCCGTACCCCTTCCACGGCATCGGGCTCGGCCTGTGGTGTCTGCTCGCGCTCGGGGTGGTGCTGGTGCTCTTCACTCTCGGGGGGATCGGGCGCGGCACGGTCGGCCATGTCTGGGTGCTGACGCAGTTCGGCGAGTACCGGGGAAGCGTGCGCCGCACGGGGCTGCTCTGGATGAGCCCGCTGCTGCTGCGCCGCCGGGTCGATGTGCGGCTGCGGCACTGGCGCAGCGACCCGATGCCCGCCGTGGACGCGGACGGCACCGCGCTGCGGGTCGTGGTCCTGGTGGTGTGGCGGGTGCGCGATACGGCACGGGCGGTGCTCGGCGTGGAGGACCACGAGGAGTATCTGAGCGAGCAGGTGGAGTCGGCGATGGCGCGGGTCCTCTCGCAACTGCCCCTGGACGCGCCCTCGGTGTCCGGCGCGGGCGGTCTGCTCCACGAGGAGACACCGACGCTGCGGGACGCGGAGGCGGTCGGCGGCGCGCTCACCCGGATGCTGTCGGCGGAGTGCGCGCCGGTCGGGATCGAGGTCTTCTCGGCGCAGCCGGTGGGCATCGAGTACGCCCCGGAGGTGGCGGCGGCGATGCAGCGCACCCAGATCGCGGCGATCGACGCCCGGCACCGGGACCGGGTGCTCACCTCGGTGGTGGACGCGGTCGACGACACGGTGACCCGGCTGACCGCCCGGGGCCTGGTGGAGCTGGACGACTACGAGCGCAAGGCCCTGGTCAAGGATCTGACGGTGGCGTTCTACGCGAGCCGGTCGGCGCCCCGGGAGGAGTGAGGCGCACGGGTCCAGGCGGCTTCCGCGACCGCCGGGAGGCCGTTACCGGCTTGTTGGGGTTCGGCTGGTTCCGGGCGGACGGAAGCGTGCCTTCCGGGTAAGCGGAGGACGGCCGGCGCGACCCCTCGGAGCGCACAAGGGCAAGCCACAGCCAACGTACGGCGGTTTGGATGATTGATCACCGAGGTTAAGGGGAAGCCACCGCCGCATGGCGCCGAGGTTGGCAATTGGTCTGGACATGGTGAACTTCGGTCAATACATTGGTCCTTGGTCTAGACCTGACGGGACGCGAGAAGGAGCGTTCCCATATCCGCATTGATTCACCCCCACGCACGCGTGCAGTACGGCTCACTGAACTCCCCCACGTTCCCTGGAGCGAAGCATGCGCAAGAAGATGACCGCCGCCGCAGTCGGCCTTCTGGTGACGGGCGCGACCGTGCTCGCCACCGGCAGTGCCAACAGCCATGGCTACACCGAGTCCCCGATCAGCCGTCAGAAGCTCTGTGCCAATGGCACCGTGTCGAACTGTGGCTCCATCCAGTGGGAGCCCCAGAGCGTCGAGGGCCTGAAGGGCTTCCCGGCCGCGGGACCCGCTGACGGCCAGATCTGCGCCGGCGGCAACGGCGGATTCGCCCCGCTGGACAACCCGCGCGGTGGACAGTGGCCCGCCACCCAGCTCAGCTCGGGTGCGAACCACACCTTCTCCTGGCGCTTCACGGCCAGGCACGCCACCACCGATTTCAAGTACTACATCACCAAGCAGGGCTGGAACCCCAGTGACCCGCTGACCAGGGCGTCGCTTGAGCCGCAGCCGTTCCTGACGGTGCCCTACGGTGGCAAGCAGCCCCCGCAGACGCTCTCGCACGCGGGCAAGCTGCCCAACCGCACGGGCAAGCACCTCATCCTCGCGGTGTGGACCGTGCACGACACCCCGAACGCGTTCTACGCGTGCTCGGACGTCAAGTTCTGACGGTCAGCAGGTGACCGTGCGGCGGCACGGGAAGCGCGGACACACCCATGACCGCGGAACCCGTGCGGCGCCACTGAGGTGACCACCGGGTGGGGCTGAGGGACCGGAGCCGGGTCCTCAGCCACCACCGGGTGACCTCCGGCGCCGGCCGTACGGGCTGCGCTCCTCGTGGATCTTCCGCCGCGGGGAGCGGAGCCGCATACCGGGGTGCTGTCCCACAGCACCCCGTGTTCTCCGCTGTGGCTCGGCACGGCGGCCCTGGCCGGGGCCGCCGTCGCGGGCCGGAGCCGGCCGGGGCATCACCGCGCCGGCCGCTGATCTGCTCCGGGGGACGGCTCGCGGCGGCGGGCCGCTCCCCGGTGGATCACTTCCGGCCGCTCCCCGGTGGACCCCCGGGACGGGTGTGTCGGGAGCACCCCGTGGGACCGGGTACTATTTATGTCGTCAAGCGCCGCTAGCTCAGTTGGTTAGAGCAGCTGACTCTTAATCAGCGGGTCCGGGGTTCGAGTCCCTGGCGGCGCACACTGATCGTCTCGGGCGTTCCGGTTCACCGGAACGCCCGAGGTGTTTTCCCAGCTCAGACGGGGTGCCGGGGGCTCAGAGGGCCAGCGAGAGGACCACCGGCGCCGCCTTGCGGTTCAGCTTCTCCGCCGCCGCGCGCAGCCGGTGGGCGTGCTCGATCGGCAGCGAGAGCGCCAGGCACCCCACCGCGGCCCCCGCGGTCAGCGGGACCGCCGCGCAGACGGTGCCCACCGCGTACTCCTGGAGATCGAGGACCGGGACGGTCGGCGGCTGGCTGTCCAGCTTGGAGAAGAGCAGCTTCTCGCTGGTGATCGTCCGCGAGGTGAACCGGGTGATCCGGTGCCGCGCCAGATGGTCCCGGCGGCCGTCCCGGTCGAGCTGGGTCAGCAGACACTTCCCGAGCGCGCTGGCGTGCGCGGCGAAGCGGAAGTCCACGTACTCGTTGACCTTCGGGGTGCGCGGTCCGTCCGCGTACTGCGTGATCCGGACCTCGCCGTCGACATAGCGGCTGAGGTAGACGGCGGCGCCGACCGAGTCGCGGATCTCCGCCAGGGTGTCCTGGAGCTTCGCCTCCAGCGCCTGCTCGCGGCTGGCCCCGGAGCCCAGCAGCACCAGCGAGTCGCCGATGGCGTACGCGCCGCCGCTGAGCCGCTCGACATACCCCTCGCGCAGCAGCATCGCCAGCAGGGGAGCGAGATGGCCGGCCGGCAGTCCGGCCTCGCGGCCGATCTGCTCGTCGCTGACACCGCCGGAGTGCCGGGAGACCGTCTCCAGGACGCGCAGCACGTACTGCACCGAGTGGAACGGCGCGGTCGGCCCCGGGTTCAGCGTCACGGTCTCCCCCTTCACAGGTCGTCGCCGCACACCATCCGTACCACGATAGCCGCCAAGAGCATCCGGATGGACCGTGGTTGGCGAGAATACGGGGCAGCCCCCTCCGTATCCCGCGATCCACCGCGCGGACATATGCCAATGACAAGGAGGGGTGCCCCGGTGGTTCTCAGAGCACCGCGCTGAGAAACTCCCGGGTCCGCTGCTTCTCCGGATCGTTGAACATCTTCTCCGGGTGACCGAATTCAATCACCTTGCCCTCGTCGAACATCATCACGCAGTCGGAGACGTCCCGGGCGAAGTTCATCTCGTGCGTGACACAGAGCATGGTGATGTCGGTGGTGTGCGCGATGTCCCGGAGCAGATCCAGCACCCCGACCACCAGCTCCGGGTCGAGCGCCGATGTGACCTCGTCCAGGAGCAGCACCTTCGGCCGCATCGCCAGCGCCCGCGCGATCGCGACCCGCTGCTGCTGACCGCCCGAGAGCTGGCTCGGATAGGCGTCGCAGCGGTCCCCGAGCCCCACCAGGTCCAGCAGTTCACGGGCCCGCTCGTCGGCCTCGTCCCGGGAGAGGCCCAGCACGTGCACGGGAGCCTCGGTGATATTCCTGAGTACCTTCATATTGGGGAAGAGATTGAACTGCTGGAACACCATCCCGATGTTCTTGCGCACCTCCCGGATGTGTTTCTCGCCCGCCGGTACGAGCTTTCCGTCCCGGCGCTCATGGCACAGCAGTTCGCCGTCGACCGTGATGGTTCCCTCGTCCGGCTTCAGCAGGGTCATCAGCAGCCGCAGAATCGTGGTCTTGCCGGACCCGGAGGGCCCGATGAGCGTCACGTGCTTGCGCGGATAGACCGTGAAGTCCAGCGAGTCGAGGACGGTGTTGGAGCCGAACCTCTTGGTGACGTTGTCGAAGCGGATCAGCCCCTGATCGGTGGCGGGGGCGGGCGCCGCGGCGGGGGCGGCGGCCGGGTTGGCGTTGGTGTCAGCGGACAAGACGACGCTCCAGTGCTCGCATGAGAAGGGATGCCGGATAGGAGATGAGGATGAAGGCGACACCCACGACGGTGAACGCCTCGACCGTCAGGAAGGTCTCGGAGGCGAACTGCCGGGCCTCGCCGAGCATGTCCATCACACCGATGACGAAGATCATCGGAGTGTCCTTCAGCATCGCGATGACATAGTTCCCGAGCGCCGGCGCGACCCGGCGGACCGCCTGGGGCAGGATCACCGCGCCCCAGGTGCGCCGCCGCGGCAGGCTCAGCGCGGTCGCGGCCTCCCACTGGCCCCGGGGAACGCCGTCGATACCCGCGCGGTAGACCTCGGAGGTGTACGTCGAGTAGTGCAGACCGAGCCCCACGACACCGGTCACCATCGCCGAGAGGGTGATCCCCCACTCCGGCAGGACGTAGTAGAGGAAGAAGAGCTGCACCAGCAGCGGCGTGTTGCGGATGAACTCGGTGACCACCGCCACCGGCCAGCGCACCACCGCCGGGCCCGAGCGCTGCGCCACCGCCCACACCAGACCGAGGGCGAACGCGAGGAGCGCGCCCAGCACCAGCGCCTGCACGGTGACCAGCAGACCGTCCCAGAAACGCGGCATGAAGGCGTCGACCGCCGACCAGTCCCACCGCATCAGCGCTCACCTCCCGCGGCGACCGGGGTCTTCGCGCTCTTCGGCGCGGCGGCGGACCGCACCCGCTCGCGCAGCGAGGGTTCCCGTTTCACCGGCCGCTGCCCGATCCCGGCCTTCGCCTGGCGCTCCAGCACCCGCATCCCGCGCGTCAGCACAAAGGCGAGGACGAAGTACATCACCAGGATCACCGTGTACACGGGAGCGCTCTGGCCGGTGGCGTTGCGCACCAGCGAGGCGCCGAAGGCGATATCGGCGACCCCCATGATGGAGACCAGCGCGGTGCCCTTGAGCAGCTCGACCAGCAGATTGTTGAACGGCGGGATCATCTCCGGCCACGCCTGCGGAAGAACGATTTTCCGCAGCTGCTGGGAGGGGGTGAAGCTCAGCGCGATCCCCGCCTCCCGCTGCCCCGCCGACACGGCGGCCACCGCTCCCCGCACCACCTCGGAGCCGTACGCGCCGTAAGTGAGACCCAGCGACAGCACGGCGGCCCACATCGGCACCAGCTGCCAGCCGAAGCCCAGCGGCAGCACGAAGAAGATCCAGAACATCAGGATCAGCGCCGACGTGCCCCGGAAGATCTCGAAGTAGGTCCCCGCGAGGAAGCGCACGATCCAGAGCCGGTGGGCGCGTGCCAGCCCGATGACCAGGGAGACGGCCGCGGCGAGCGCGGCGCTGTAGACGGTGAGCTGGACGGTGATCCAGACACCTTTCAGGAGGAGTTCCCACAAACCCGGGCTGATTTCGCTCATGGCCGGCACTTCTCCTCGGCGGTGATGGTGGTCATCTGGTCCTTCGTGAAACCGAAGGGCCGCATGATGTCCAGCAGCTCACCGCTCTTCTTCAGCTTGTGCAGCTCGCGGTTGAACGCGTCCCGGAGATCGGTCTCCGGGGTGCGGAAGGCGAATCCGCCGACGTCGATGACGGGTTTCCCGTCGACGTACGGAGTCACCTCGTCGGTCGCCTCGACCCGCTCGCTGTCGCTCTCCCGCACGACATTGCGCACGGTGACGGCGGTGCCGACGAAGACGTCGACCCGGCCCTGCTCCACGGCGAGCAGCCCCGCGAGCTGGTCGGGGAGGGTGCTGACCTTCCCGACCCCGGCCTCCTTGGCGTACTCGATCTCGGCGAAGCCGACACCGGTCGCCATGCTCGCCCCGGACTCGGCGATGTCCTTGTAGGTGCGGAGGTTCTTCGGATTGCCCTTCGGCACGATGAAGGCGTCGAGCATCTGGTACTCGGGGTCCGCGAAGATGACCTGTTCGCAGCGGGCGGGGTTGATGTACATCCCGGCCGCCACCACATCGAACTGGAGCGAGTTGAGCCCGGTGATCAGCGAGCCGAACTCGGTGGGGAACGGCTCGACGCTCTCGACGCCCAGCTCCCGGAAGATCCGCCGGGCGATGGCCGGCGCGGAGCCGGTCATTTCTCCGTCCTTGCCGATATAGCTGTAGGGCTGCTCACCCGCCAGCCCCAGCCGTACGGTGCCCTGCGCGCGCAACTGCTCCAGCAGCCGGCCGCCGTCTCCGGCGTCGGCCGTCGCCACCCGGCTGCAGCCGCTGAGCGCCCCGGCCGTGCCGAGCGTGCCCAGCGCCGCGGCCCCGGCGAGCAGCGAACGCCGCCGCAGGGCCGGTCCGCCGGCCTGTCCTGTTCTCTGCCGTGGTCGAGCCATGACGGCGCGGCTACCCCGAAGCGCGCCGGGTATGCGGATGAAATCCGGCCCCTCGGGGGGCCGGGGGCCGGATCTCAGCGCCGGCGGGCGCTCAGGGCAGCCGGGGCGCGGGGATCGCCGCCGCCCCCGACTCGTACAGCGCGTGCGCCGCCCGCAGCACCAGCGCGTCCGCGTGCCGCGCCCCGACGATCTGGACCCCGATCGGCAGCCCGTCCCCGTCCACCCCGCACGGCACGGTCGCGGCGGGCTGGTGGGTCAGGTTGAAGGGGTACGTGAAGGGGGTCCATCCGGACCAGCGCCCGCGCCCCGACCGGGCCGGGGCCTGCGCCCCCGCCTCGAACGCGGTGATCGGCAGGGTGGGGGTGACCAGCAGATCGTACGAGGTGTGGAAGCGGCCCATCCGCCGCCCCAGCTCCGCCCGCGCGTCCACCGCCGCCAGATGGCGCACCGCGCTGATCCGCGCCCCGGCCGCCGCCAGCTCCCGCAGCCCGGGGTCGAGGGCCTTCCGCTGCCCCGCCCCCAGCCGCTGGACCAGCCGGGCCGCCCCCGACGACCACAGGGTCCGGAAGATCTCCACCGGGTCGGTGATGTCCGGATCGGCCTCCTCCACATACGCCCCGAGCCCGGCGAGCGCCGTCACCGCTCCCCGTACCGCCGAGGCGACCGCCGGGGCCACCGCGACCTGGCCGCCGAACGACGCCGAGTAGCCGATCCGCAGCCCCCGGACGCCGTCCGAGAGCCGCTGCCGCACCGGTTCGGCGGCGGCCAGATGCGACCAGTCCCGCCAGTCCGGGCCGCTGACCACATCGAGCAGCAGCGCCGCGTCCGCCGCGTCCCGGGCCATCGGGCCGATGTGCGAGAGCGTCCCGAAGGCGCTCCCGGGGTGGAGCGGGACACGGCCGTACGTGGGTTTGAGGCCGAAGACGCCGCAGAAGGAGGCCGGGATACGGATCGAGCCGCCGCCGTCCGTCCCCAGCGACAGGGCGCCCGCGCCCAGCGCCAGCGCCGCGGCGCTGCCCCCGCTGGAGCCGCCCGCCGTGCGGGAGGGGTCGTGGGGGTTGCGGGTCACCCCGTGCCGGGGCGAGTCCGTCACCCCCTTCCAGCCGAACTCCGGGGTCGTGGTCCGCCCGATGAGGATCGCGCCGTGCGCGCGCAGCCGCCCCACCGACGGGGCGTCCTCGGCGGCGGGCACCCCCTCGCCCGTGGTCAGGGACCCGCACAGGGCCGGCACCCCGCGCTGTATCAGCAGATCCTTCAAGGTCACCGGCACCCCGTCGAGCAGCCCATCGGGCTCGCCCCGGCGCCACCGCGCGGCCGACTCCTCCGCCCGGGCGAGCGCCTCCTCGGCGTCGACCCGGACAAACGCGTTGACCAGCGGCTGCACCCTCTCGATCCGCTCCAGCGCGGCACGGGTCGCGTCGAGCGGCGAGAGGTTCCCCGAGCGGTAGCCGGAGAGCAGTTGGCGGGCGGTCGATTCGGTCGGCTCAGTCAGCGGTGCAGTCATGCAGGGGGACGTACCCACGTTTCCCGCCGGCCACCTGCGGGAAGGGGAATCCGGCCGGTCGGCCGGGTGCCCGTCCCGGGCGGCCCCGGGACGCGTCCGGGATGCTTGGGCGGCGGCCCTGCGTGGTACCTGGTCCCCGAGGTGCCCGACGAACAGGAAGGCTGCACATGACCACGGTCGGACTTCTCCACCCCGGACACTCCGCCGAGGACGACTTCCCCCGCATGGAGGTACTGCTCGACAGCGACATCCGGCTCGCCATCGTCCACACCGGTGCCGGTGAGGACGTCCAGCGGGTGGGCGCGCTGCTGTCCATGGGCGCCGCGGACCGGCTCGCGGCCGGGGTCGAGGAGCTGAGGCTCGCGGGGGCGGAGTCGGTGGTGTGGGCGTGCGCCAGCGGGAGCTTCGTGTACGGGTGGGAGGGGGCGCACCAGCAGATCCGGGCGCTCGCCCGGACGGCCGGGCTGCCCGCGTCGAGCACGTCGTTCGCCTTTGTGCACGCGGCGCGGAAGCTGGGGGCGACCCGGGTCGCCGTGGCCTCCGCGACCTACCCGGAGGACATCACCGCGCACTTCACCGAGTTCCTCGCGTCGGGCGGCCTGGACGTGGTGGCCGCGCGCGGGGGCGAGGTGCCGATGGAGGAGGCGGTGGGGTGGGGGTTCGAGGAGGTGCTGGAGCTGGCGCGGGCGGGGGATGTTCCGTCGGCGGAGGTGGTGGTGGTGCCGGATGCGGTGCTGCACACGGTGGGGTGGCTGGGGGAGCTGGAGGAGGGGGTGGGGAAGCCGGTGCTCACGGCGAATCAGGTGACGGTGTGGGAGGGGTTGCGCCTGGCGGACCGTCGGACCTGGGCGCACCATCTGGGCAGGCTCTTCGCCAAACCGTCCCCCTAGCCCCAGCCCGGGCCCGCCGCGCGCCGGGGCCGCTCCCTGAGGTGCCCCGCCCCCACGGGCGACCCGTGCACCCCCGGCCGGCCCGGGCACCCTCAGCCCGTCTGGGGGCACCTCCCGGAGGCAGCTCTGGGGGAGTGTGAGGACGGACGTCCGCACCACAGGTAACCCGAGCAGTTTCAGCCTGTCCGGCGATTGAGGACGGGCCCTGTGCCACAGGACCCCGCACCCTGCGGGCCACGGTCGGGGGCCAGCCCCCGAACCCCCGCGCCTCAAACGCCGGCGAGGCTGGGTGGCTGTGGCTCAAGCGGCGGCGGGCCGGGATTCGTGGCTCGGCTCGCCCGGTGGAGCTGAATATCGTGCCTCGGCCTGCCCGGCAGGGACGGGTGGTACGGCTCAAGCGGCGGCGGGGCCGGGTTTCGTGGCTCGGCCTGCCCGGCAGGGACGGGTGGTGTGGCTCAAGCGGCGGCGGGCCGGGATTGTTCGGGTCGCGGAGCGGGGCCGGGGTCCCGGGGGCCGCCCGGGGGCGGGCCGTCCCCGGGAATAAACGGAGACTCCCTCCTGTCGCTCCTGGTAGGCGAACCCACCACCCAGGAGGCCCCCGTGCACCCCCCAGCCCTCGGCACCGCCCCCACCCCCCTCTCCGTCCTCGACCTCGTCACCGTCGGCGACGGCACCACCCCCACCGACGCCTTCCGCGCCAGCGTCCTCCTCGCCCGCTACGCCGAGTCCCGGGGCTTCCACCGGCACTGGGTCGCCGAGCACCACTCCATGCCCGGGGTCGCCTCCTCCTCCCCGGCCGTGATCCTCGCGCACCTCGCCGCCCACACCCGCCGCATCCGGCTCGGCTCCGGCGGGGTCATGCTCCCCAACCACGCCCCCCTGGTCATCGCCGAGCAGTTCGGCACCCTGGAGGCGCTCGCCCCGGGGCGGATCGATCTCGGGCTCGGGCGCGCCCCCGGCACCGACGGCGGGACCGCCGCCGCGCTGCGCCGGAGCGACCGGATCGGCGAGGGCGCCGAGGACTTCCCCCAGCAGCTCGCCGAGCTGACCCGGTTCCTGGACGACGACTTCCCCGACGGCCACCCCTACACCCGTATCCACTCCGTCCCCGGCCCGGTCCAGGGCACCACCTCCCGGCCGCCCGTCTGGCTCCTCGGCTCCTCCGGCTTCAGCGCCCGGCTCGCCGGCGTCCTCGGGCTGCCCTTCGCCTTCGCGCACCACTTCTCCGCGCAGAACACCGTCCCCGCGCTGGAGCTGTACCGGGAGTCCTTCCGGCCGTCGGCCGCGCTGGACACGCCGTACGCCCTGGTCTGTGTCGCCGCCCTCGCGGCGGACAGCGAGCGGGAGGCCCGGCGCCAGGTGATGGCCGGCGCCCTGGCCATGCTGCGGCTGCGCACCGGCCGCCCGGGGCTGATCCCCACCCCCGAGGAGGCGGAGGCGTACCCCTTCAGCGCCCCGGAGCGGGAGTTCGTGGACGGCTGGGTCGCCACCATCCCGCACGGCACCCCGGGCACCGTCCGCGAGGGCCTCGATCTGCTCCACAAGCGCACCGGGGCCGACGAGCTGATGCTCACCGCGCACACGCACAGCAGCGCGACCCTGCTCCGCTCCTACGAACTGATCGCCGACGCCTACGACTTGCCCCGGGAAGAGGCGTCCGATGTGATTTATTCCTGAACGGTTCCTATGGCTTGTTCAAGGCATCCTTAACCGGTCCTTAAGCCGCTTGTCATGCTGGTGGCAAGCGGCTTTTCTTATGCCTGAACGGCCCTGACGAGCGGATTCTCACCAGGATTGGTCTAGTCCTTCTGTGGTCAAGACCATTGACGAGGTGGTGGCCGGATCGCTGTCCGTTCCCCCAACTCCTCCCCAGGAGACCTCCCCCCACCTCGGAGGCTGTACGTGAGCTCCCGCAGACCCCTGATCGCGGCCCTGACGACGGCGGCGGTCGCCGCCGGTGTCATGGCCGGCTTCGCCGCCACCGGCACGGCGAGTGCGACCTCTCCCCAGAGCGCCGCCGCTGCCGCCCCCACCACCGGCGGCGTGAAGATCGCGTATTACGACCAGTGGAGCGTGTACGGCAACGCCTTCTACCCCAAGCACCTGGACACCCGCGGCATCGCGGGCAAGCTGGACATCATCAACTACTCGTTCGGCAATATCCACCCCACCGAACTGACCTGCTTCCAGGCGAACAAGGCGGCGGGCGACGACAACAACCCCAACGCCGGTGACGGCGCGGGCGACTCGTACGCCGACTACCAGAAGACCTTCAACGCGGAGACCAGCGTCGACGGCGTGGCCGACCGCTGGGACCAGCCGATCGCGGGTGTCTTCAACCAGTTCAAGAAGCTGAAGGCCAAGCACCCCAAGCTGAAGATCAACATCTCGCTGGGCGGCTGGACGTACTCCAAGTACTTCCACGACGCGGCCAAGACCGACGCCACCCGCAAGAAGTTCGTCGCGTCCTGTATCAAGCAGTACATCGACGGCGATCTGCCGGTCGCGGACGGCTTCGGCGGCGTCGGATCGGCCGCCGGTGTCTTCGACGGCATCGACATCGACTGGGAGTACCCCGGCTCGAACGGCGGCCACCTGGGCAACCACTACGGCCCCGAGGACAAGGCCAACTTCACCCTGCTGCTGGCCGAGTTCCGCAAGCAGCTCGACGCCCACGGCGCGGCCAAGGGCGGCAAGAAGTACCTGCTGACCGCCGCCATGCCGGCCGGCCAGGACAAGATCAAGCACATCGAGACGGACAAGGTGGGCGCGTACCTCGACTACGCGAACATCATGACGTACGACATGCACGGATCGTGGCGCTCCAAGGGCCCGACGTACCACCAGTCGCCGCTCTACTCGCCCGCGTCCGACCCGACCGACCCGATCGCGCCGGGCACCGAGAAGTACTCGATCGACAACGCCGTGAGCGCCTGGATCGACGGCAAGCCCGCCTACGGCATCGCGGGCGGCTTCCCGGCGAAGAAGATCACGCTCGGGTACGAGATGTACTACCGCGGCTGGAAGAACGTCCCGGCCGGCGCCAAGAACGGCCTCGGCGGCTCCGCCAACGGCGGCAGCGCCCCGCGTCCGCTGAGCCAGGGCGCCGGTATCGCCAACTACAACGAGCTGGGCGGCATCGTCGACAACCCGGCGACCACCTTCTGGGACGACGAGGCGAAGGCCTCCTACTTCTACAAGGACGGCGAGTTCTTCACCGGTCTCGACAAGCGGTCCATCCAGGCCCGTGCCGACTACGCCCACCAGCGCGGTCTGGGCGGCGCGATGCTCTACTCCCTGATCGGTCTGGACCCCCAGACCAAGCTGCTCAACGACGTGGTCGCGGCGGTCGGGCCCTCCCCGGTGGACCCGAACCCCACGCCGAGCCCGAGCAACCCGAACCCGTCGCCGAGCAACCCGAACCCCTCGCCCAGCCCCAGCAACCCCAACCCGTCCCCCTCGCAGCCGGGCCCCGGCTGCACGGCGGCGGCGTGGGCCGCGAGCGGTACGTACAACACCAACGCGCTGGTCTCGCACAAGGGCCGCGTCTGGAAGGCCGGTTGGTGGACCCAGGGCGAAGAGCCCGGGACCACGGGCCAGTGGGGCGTCTGGCGCGACCAGGGCGCCTGCTGATCCAACCCCCCGGCAGCCGCCACCGCACCACCGCTGAACCGCACCACCGCACCACCCGGCAGTGAACCCCGCCGACCGGCCCCACCCGGCCGGCGGGGAAGCGGCCGGCGCACCGCACGGAAACCCAGAAGCCGCAGTGTCCCCCCACACGCCGCCCCCGCCCGGAAGCCCACCTCTTCCGGCCGGGGGCGGTCTCATGTCCCCGTTCACGCGGACAACGGAACGCCGATCAGCTCCCCGATCCGCTCCGGCGAGACCGCCCGCGAGTACAGCCACCCCTGCCCGGTGTCGCAGCCGATCCGCCGCAGCCGCGCCGCCTGGCCCGCCGTCTCCACGCACTCCGCCGTCACGGTGAGCCCCAGCCGGTGGGCGAGCTGCACCATGGCCTCCACGATCGTCTCGTCGGCCGGATTGGGGTGCGCCTCGTCCTGGAAGCCCCGGACGAAGGAGCCGTCCAGCTTCAGCACCGACACCGGCAGCCGGGAGAGATACGCCAGATTCGAGTACCCGGTCCCGAAGTCGTCGATCGCGATCTGCACCCGCATATCGCTCAGCGCCTGGAGCGCCTGGAGCGGCCGGCCCGCCGAGCCCATCACCGCCGACTCGGTCAGCTCCAGTTGCAGCAGCCCCGGATCGAGCCCGGTCTCCGCCAGGATCTCCGCCACATCCGCCACCAGGTCCGAGTCCCAGACCTGCCGTACGGCGACATTGACGCTCATCACCAGCGGCGGCGACTTCGGGTGCTCCCGCTGCCACTGCCGCGCCTGGCGGCAGGCGGTCCGCAGCACCCAGCGGCCCAGCTGCACGATCGAGCCGTCCTCCTCCGCGATCCCGATGAACCGATTCGGCGCGAGACTCCCGAACTGCGGGTGGTTCCAGCGCACCAGCGCCTCCACGCCGTGCATGGCCCCGTCGGCGAGCCCCACCAGCGGCTGGTACTCCAGCGCGAACTCCCCGCGCTCCACGGCCGGCCGCAGCGTGGAGGCCAGCGCCTGCCGGGTCACCCGGTGCGCGTTGCGCTCCGGGTCGAAGAGCGTCCAGCGGGCCTTGCCGTCCTCCTTGGCCCAGAACAGCGTGGTGTCCGCCGCCTGCATCAGCCCCGTCGCGGTGGTACCGGCGACGGTGCGCTCCACCACCCCGATCGACGCCGACACCGAGAGCCGCTGCCCGTCCAGATCGAACGGGCGCTGGAGCGCGGCCAGTACGGAACGGGCGACATCGGCGAGCTGCTCCGTCCCGGTGGAGTCCTCCACCAGCACCGCGAACTCGTCCCCGCCGAGCCGGGCCACCAGATGGCCGCAGCCCGCCTCGCCGTCCCCGGCCGCGCACTCGGTCAGCCGGGCGGCGACCGCGGCGAGCAGCCGGTCCCCGGTGCGGTGGCCGAGGGTGTCGTTGATGGCCTTGAAGCCGTCGAGATCGAGATAGCAGAGCCCGATCCGCCCGGTGGAGCCCGCCTCGTACACCGAGGACTCCAGCGCCGCCGTGAGCCGCTCGAAGAACAGGGTGCGGTTGGGCAGCCGGGTCACCGCGTCGTGCATCTGGAGGTGGCGCAGCCGCGCCTTGAGTTCGCGCCGGTCGCCGATGTCCGCGACACACAGCAGCACACTGCGGCTCTCGGGCAGCGGTGCCACGGTCACCTCCGCCCAGAGGGGGCGCCCGTCGGGGTGCTTGAGCCGCCTGGTGCACCGGAACCGGGAGCGCCGGCCGCGCAGCACCTCGCGGTACGCGTGCCAGACACGGCGGTCGGACGCCAGGTCCACCAGCTCGGCCGCGGGCCGGGCGCACAGGGTCGCGGGGTCGCCGCCCAGCAGTGCGGCGAGCGCCGGGTTGGCGCTGACGATCAGGCCCTCGTGGTCCACCAGCGCCATCGCGATATGTGCCGCGGTGAACGCGGCACGGTGGTCGCGCAGTTCGGAGATGGAACAGCCGTTACGCTCCGTGATCCGCTGCCGGGTCCTGTTGGGAGCTGCGACTCCCGTGGGCCCTGTTCCTTCGGAGGTTGCGCTCACCGCTCACTCCCGTAGTGCAGTTGTGTCGTGCAGGGGCGTACAGATGTGGTCGGGAAAGGTCGGGTACTTGGGCAAAGAGGTCGGGAAAGTGTGCCGATCATAGGGGCTGCTCCCAGCGCCGTACCAGCTCCGCCACATGGGTGGTGCCCGTTCACGGCCCCGGCCGATCGTTTCTGCGCGGGTCTTTACCGAGGCCGTTACCCGAGCGACCGGATGTGACATTCCGTGACTCGTCGGAGTGTCGATATCTCCCGTTGGCGTGTGCTCCAGGGGTGGCGGGATCACTCGACTGGGGCACCGGAACAGGGCGTACACCGGTAAAACACCACAAAGTGGTCTCGGTGTCTCCCATTCCGCAGCCGGAGGTCTACGTGGAGGGTCAGCAGTCACCCGAGGGAACACCCGGGGGAGTGGAACCGGCCGGGCCGCACGGCGGGTACGGGACCGCCGGTGCCGGGCGCTCCGGCGATGACGGTGTGGGTGTGGGTGGCGGTGGCGATCGCTGCGAGGGCGAGGGCGAGGGCGAGGGCGAGGGCGAGGGCGTCGGCGGCGGTACGGGGGCGGGGGAGCGGGACCGGGGGCGGTTGCGCAGTGCCGCCGCCGCCCTCACCTCGCTCATGGCGATCGCCGCCACCTCCCTGGTGACGGGGCCGGCCGTCGCGAAGACCTCCGCCACCCCCTGCGCCCTGCCGCGCACCCAGGCCCACCACTCCCTGGGCCTGGACACCTGGAACACCGCCTACCCCCGCCCGGCCCGCAGGCTCGACGCGGTCATGATCTTTCTGTCCTTCCCGGACGCGGGCCCCCACTACCCACCGGACCGGCTCGCCGCCGACCACTTCCCCGCCACCAGCCAGTTCTTCGACCGCGCCTCGTACGGCAAGTTCGAGCTGCGCCCGCACCCCCAGCCCGGCTGGACGCAGATGCCGAAGGCCTCCACCGCCTACGGGATAAGCCGCGACTGGGACCCCGCGCAGCGCTCCGCGTATCTGCGGGACGCCTTCGCCGCCGCCGACCGGGACGTCGACTTCTCGCGGTACGACATCGTCTATCTGGTCGCCGACCCGGACGCTCCCGGGGTGGACTCCGACGCCACCAAGGTCGTCAACTTCGACCGTCCGATGAGTGCCGACGGCGCCCAGATCCGGCGGGTGGTCACCGTCTTCGAACGGCACCCCCCGGACCGCAATGTGCTCGCCCATGAGACGGGCCATGTCTTCGACCTGCCGGACCTCTACCACCGGCCGGCGGACGGCAAGGGCGACTGGGACACCTATGTCGGCGACTGGGACGTCATGGGCAGCCAGTTCGGGATGGCGCCCGACCTCTTCGGCTGGCACAAGTGGAAGCTGGGCTGGCTGGACGGACGGGCCGTGCGCTGTGTGACCCGGCCGGAGCTGATCACCCTGGAGCCGATCGCCGCCCCCGCGCCGGGCGGCGGCCTCGGGACCCGGCTGGCGGTGGTGCGCACCGGGGCGGGCACCGCGCTGGCCATCGAGGCGCGCGGGGCCACCGGGAACGACGAGTCGCTCTGCACGGAGGGGGTGCTGCTCTACCGGGTGCAGTCGGACACCGCGTCCGGCGGCGGTCCGATCGAGGTGCTGGACACCCACCCGGAGAGCGAGGCGTGCTGGGACCAGTCGGTGTATCCGCAGCTCGCGGACGCGCCGCTGGGGGTGGGGGAGACCTTCACGCTGGGCGAGGAGCGGACCCGGGTGGAGGTCCGCGACCGCACGGAGTCCGGGGCCTGGACCGTCAGGATCACCACGGCCTAGGGCGTTTCCTGTGGATCGTCCGGCGACGGTGCTCCCTGCCGCCGGCGCTCCGGTGCTTCCGCCGCTCCGGTGCCGCAGCGCTTCCGCGCGCCTGTCGCCGGTGCCGGTCGTCCCGCCGTGATTCCGCGGAGCCCTGGTTTGGTCTAGACCAAGAGGGGTACGCTTCCGTCGCCGCCCGGGGCGTCCTGGAGTTGCCTCTTGACATGGTCATGCCCTTTATGTCCTGCGGGCGGGCGGTACGCGCAGGAGTGCCCACGAGCCCCGTCCGGGAGGCGGCGGCCACGAGGACGCGGCCGTCGTGACCGCCCGCCGGGTCCCCGGCGGCCGCCCCGCCGGCCGGCCGAACCGGCCCACCGGACGCCACACCGAGATGAGGTCCCATGAACCGGCACCAAGCCACCGCCCGCGCGGTCGCCGTGGCCCTGCTCGCCACCGGCCTCGCCGTCACCCCGGCGACCGCCGCCCCCGCAGCCCCGGCCACCGGCGTGGCGAAGGCCCGCGTCAGCGCCGACTGGGCCACCCAGTCGATCGTCTTCACCGCCGCCGCGGGGCAGGCCAACGACCTCCATGTGATCCCCAGGGACCTCGGCGACGGGGTCCGGCGGATCGGCTTCCGTGACGCGGTCCCGCTCCAGCCCGGCGACCACTGCGCGTACCTCGAACCCGGGGACGACTCCTATGTCGTCTGCGAACTGCCCACCGGGAGCCCCCGGCCGGACAGGATCGACGTCTTCCTCGGCGACCGCGACGACACCATCGCCACCAGCGACCCCGGGGTCGCCACCGTCCGGGGCGGCACCGGCGACGACACCCTGCACGCCCACACCGCGCACACGGTGCGGGGCGACGCGGGGGACGACATGGTCATGGGGCTCGCGGTCCTGGACGGCGGCGACGGCATGGACCATCTGATGGGCGACGACAGCGACCAGCGGCTGTGGGGCGGCCGGGGCGACGACATGATCGAGGCGTACGGCGGTGCGGACGTCGTGCACGCGGGGCCGGGCGACGACCACGCCATGGGCGGGGACGGCCGGGACGTCCTTCTCGGTGGCCCCGGCAACGACACGCTCCACGGCGAGGGCGGCGACGACCTGGTCAGCGGCGGCCCCGGGAGGGACACCCTCGACGGCGGCCCGGGCCGCGACATCGTCCTGCGGTAGACGAAAGAGACGAGAGAGCCCCCCGGCTGTGCCGGGGGGCTCTCTCCGTCTGTGCGCCGCCAGGGACTCGAACCCCGGACCCGCTGATTAAGAGTCAGCTGCTCTAACCAACTGAGCTAGCGGCGCCTGCTGACGTCGTAGACATTAGCACCCTGTCCCGCGCGGAGAAAAATCGATATGGCGACCTCCGGGGCGGGGGTGGTGCGGGCGGCCCGGACACAGGCCCAGAGCAGCACCTCGGGGCCCGGGAGCCAGGGGTGACGGGTGTCGGGGGCCACCAGCCAGCGGGCGTCGGCGGGCGCGCCCGCGCCCTCGGTCAGCGGGGGGACGGTCACCGCGTCGCCGGTGCCGTGACAGAGCAGCGGCGGTACGGCGCCGCCCCACTCCTCCCACCCGAGCAGGGCGGGGAGCCGGCCCGCCGAGCCCGGCGCGGCGAAGATCAGCATCCGCCCCCGGTGGGTGGCGACGGGCCCGGACCCCGGGCCCTCCTCCCAGAGCCGGTCGAGCATCTGGCGGCCGAAGACGGCCGGGGCGCTGACGACGTCGAAGACGGAGCCGCAGGGGAGCTGGGCGGTGGTGGCGGGGGTGCGCTGCCACTGGGCGAGGAGGGAGTGCGGATACGTTCCGGCGGAGGCGAGCCACTGCGCACCGGGCGCGGTGACCCGGGTCTCCGGGGCAGGGGCGTCGGGGGTGGGGTCCGGTGGCCATAAGCTCATGAGAGAGATGTACCCGCAGTAACGGGGGGATCGCCGGGTGTCGGTGAAACCGGGGACAGGGAGCCCTGCCCCGGGGTATCTTGCACGCCCCCGTCATATGCCCCTGGCGCGCCACCCCGGGCATGGCGCGCCGTGCGGGCCGTGCTCGGGGCCGGCCCCGAGCCCTCGCGCCTCAATCGCCGGCGGGGCTGGGTTTGCTCGGGTTCCCCAGCCCGTCCCGGGACACCTTCCCGAGGCGGCTCCAGGGGAGGCCGAGGACGACCCCCCCCTGTGCCACAGGCGAGTCCTACTGGTGCGGGCCGTCGCGGAGGAGGGACTCGCCGAACTCGATCATCTTGAGGGCGTAGTCCTCGGTCCAGCCGGCCCGCCCGGCGATATCCCCGGCGGTCAGCCGGTCGAACCGCCTCGCATCCGCCAACTGCGCCGCCGCCACCGCCTGGAACTCCACCGCCCGGTCCGCCGCCGCGCGGAACGCCAGCGCCAGCTCCGTCGACCGCGCCAGCAGCTCGCGCGGGTCGTCCATGGACTCCAGGTCGAAGAAGTGCTCGGGATCGGCGACGGCCTCCGAGGGCTCGAAGAGCAGGGGCGCGGGCCGCATCCGGCGCGCGGGCTGCTGGGGTTCCGCCATGTGCTGCTTCCTCCTCGCACGGGTCACCGGCTGATCCGGACCGCCCTCCATTCTCCAGGCGTCCGCAAGTGCGCGCTCACCCCTCCAGATGGGCCGAGTCGTTCCAGCGGTCGACCGCCGGCGCGCCGTACGCCCACCCCAGGACCGACAGCGACGCCGGGTCCAGCTTCATCCGCGCCGCGAACGCCGGATCGAGCGACAGCCACCGCGCCGCCAGCACCCGCAGAATGTGCCCGTGGGCGAAGACCAGGACATCCCGGTCCGCCGACCGGGCCCACCCGATCACCTCGTCCGCCCGCGCCGCCACCTGGGCCAGCGCCTCCCCGTCCCGTACCCCGTCCCGCCAGATGACCCAGTCGGGGCCGGCGGCCGTCTCCCGGATGCCCGGCGTCGTCAGGCCCTCGTACGCCCCGTAGTCCCACTCCATCAGCGCGTCCCACGGCGCCGCCCGGTCCCCGAACCCCGCCAGCTCGCAGGTCTCCGCCGCGCGCGCCAGCGGGCTGGTCCGCACCTCCGCGTCCTTCAGCCCCGACCAGGGGGACCTCCGCAGCCGCTCTCCCAGCAGTCTCGCCCCGCGCCTGCCCTCCTCCAGGAGGGGCAGATCGGTCCGGCCGGTGTGTCTGCCGGACAGGGACCACTCGGTCTGACCGTGCCGGACGAGCAGGATGCGCGGTGCCATATCACGGCCTCCGTCGGTAATAAGTGCAGGTGATGGCGGTCCATCATCGCTCAAGGAGATCCAGGGCAACCCGCGGGACTCCTGTGGCGTCCCTGTGTGAGTCGGTACCCGCCGACGGAGCGCCGCCCTTTGACACCGTACGGTTGTCCGGTGGTCGCCGACCCATGGACCACCGGGCCACCGGACAGCAACAGGGGGAGAACGCTCGGATGCAGTACCCCGTACCCGTTCCACGGCCCCGCTGGTGGTCCGAACTGGTTCTGATCGTCGTGGTCTACATCGCGTACTCGGCGGGCCGGCTCCTCGCCCGCGGCGACGTGAACACCGCCGTCGACAACGGCCTCGCGATACTCCGGGCCGAGAAGGCACTCCTCCTCGACGCCGAGACCCCGCTGAACAAGCTCTTCACCGAAACTCCGGCGATCGGCATACCCGCCGACTTCCTCTACGCCTCGCTCCACTACCTCGTCACCCCGGCCATCCTCGTCTGGCTCTTCCGCCGCCGCCCCGCCCACTACCGCGCGGCCCGCACCTGGCTGATGGCCTCCACCCTGCTCGGCCTGGTCGGCTTCACCCTCGTGCCGACCTGCCCCCCGCGCCTCCTCGACGCCAGCCACGGCTTCGTCGACACCATGGCCCAGTACAGCTCGTACGGCTGGTGGGGCGCCGAGGCCAGCGCCCCGCGCGGCATGGGCGGGCTGACCAACCAGTACGCCGCGATGCCCAGCCTCCACGTCGGCTGGGCGATCTGGTGCGGGGTGATCCTCTGGCAGCACGGACGGACCCCGCTGCTGCGGGCCCTCGCCGTCGCCTACCCCGTGGTCACCGTGATCGTGGTCATGGGCACCGCCAACCACTACTTCCTGGACGCCGTCGCCGGAGCCGCCGTGATGGGCGCGGGCGCCCTGCTCGCCCGGCCCGCGATGCGTCTCGCCGACCGGGTGCGGGCCCGTTTCACCGCCGCGTCCACCGCCGCCTCCCCGGCCGCCCCGCCGGATTCCGCCGACGCCCCCGGCCGCTCCGCACCGGCCACTTCGGACGGTACGGCCCCGATTGTCGGTGCCGGATGCCAGACTTCCCCGGGTGAGCGAATCCCAGGACAGCGCACCACCCCCGCGGACGCCGGAGACACCACTGCGGCAGCGGCTCGCTGAGCTGCGCGGGCCCGACACCCGCCCGCGCCCGCTGGACGCGCGGGCGCTGGCGGCCCTCGCCGCCAACCCCGGCTGCGAGCGGCGCGCCCTGCTCGACGGCGCCGGGGTGGACAAGGCCGCCCTCGCCGCCGCCCTCGGATCGCCCGCCCCCTTCGGCCAGTCCCAGTTCGCCTTCATGCGCGGCAACGCCTTCGAGGCCCGGGTCACCGCCGACGGCGGCGCGGAGCTGATGCGTCTGCTGGGCGTCGGCGAAGGGGTGGAGCCGCTCCTGCCCGACCTCGGCGCGGCGGGCCCCGAGGGCCGGGCCGCCCGCACCGCGCTGGCGCTGCGCGAGGCCACGGCGGCGGCCGGCTGGACCCTTCTCGACCACCCCATGCTCGCCCTGGAGGTCGCCGGCTCGCCCGCCTATCTGGAGCCGGACGCCGTGGTGGTCCACCCCGACGGCCGGTGGACCGTGGTCGAGATCAAGTCCTTCCCGATGATCGACGCGTCCGCCGACCCGGCGAAGGTCGGCTCGGCCGCCCGCCAGGCCGCCGTCTACGTCCTGGCCCTGGAGCGGGTCGCCGCCCACACCGAGGGGGCCCGGGTCGCCGACACCGTGCTGCTGGTCTGCCCCAAGGACTTCTCCAACCTGCCCACCGCATCCGTGGTCGACATCCGCAAACAGCTCTCCGTCACCCGCCGCCAGCTCGCCCGGCTGACCCGGATCGAGGAGATCGCCGCCGGGCTGCCCGAGGGCGCCTGCTTCGACCCCGAGCGGCCCGCGGCGGAGCTGACGGCCACCGTGGAGTCCGTCCCCGCCGCCTACGCCCCCGACTGCCTCGCCGCCTGCGAGCTGGCCTTCCACTGCCGCGCCCGGGCCCGGGCCCAGGGCGCGGTGGAGGCACTCGGCCGCTCCGTCCGAGGCGAGCTGGGCGGGCTCACCACCATCGGCGAGGTGCTGGCCGCCGCCCGGGGCGAGGCGGGCGACGGCCAGCACCCCGCGGACCCGGCCGTCGCCGCCCTGCGCCGCGCCGAGGCCCTGCGCGCGGAGGCCCTCGCCGGGGCGGCCGTCCCGCACGCCCGCGCCGGCCGCGACCACCTCCCGGAGGCCGCCGGATGTCACTGATCACCACCCTCGCCCGGCTGGAGGCGGTGGAGAGCGGCCGGGCCCGCCCGCTGGCCACCGTCCGCCACCGGTATCTGGCCGACCGGCCCCTCGTCCTCGTGCCGCTGACCACCGCGGGCGAGGCCGGGGCCCCGCTCGGCGCGCTCGTCGGCACCGACCCCGCGCGGCCCCGGCTGCTGACCGTGGCCCAGCCGCGCGACCGCGAGCTGCGCTTCGCCTTCCTCGCCGAGCTGGCCGACGCCGTCCTCCCGTACATCGACTCCTACGGCGACGAGACGGAACAGGTCGAGCGGACCGAGGCCGACCCGGAGACCGGCAGGCGCGTCAAGGTCGAGGCCGAGCTGGCGGCGGACGCGCCCCAGCTGATCGTCCCCGGCAGGGCCGCCATCGAGTTCGTCCGGCTCCTCGGCCGCTCCATGCGCTTCCGCCGCACCGCCGAGCAGGACCCCGACACGCCCTACCCCGCCCCGCCGCGCGTCCCGCTCCTCGGCCGCTGGCTCACCCACTACGGCGAGCGGGCCCGGGTCCCGGGGTCGTCACTGCTGCTCTCCGCCACCGACCTCCTCGGCCGGCACTGGGCGACCGGCCAGTCCTCGCTGGAGGACCAGCACCTGGGCGCGCTGCTCGCCTGGATCGACCCGCCGGACGGCGGCTCCGGGGCCGAGGCCGCGCTCCGCGCCGAGACCGGCCGGGACGCCCGGGGCCAGCTCCTCTGCCCGCCCGCCGGGCCCGCCACCGACCCCGCCTTCGACAACCGGCTCCTCGCCCCCGCCGTCGAGTCCTACGACCGGGTCCGCCAGGCGCTCGCCGCCGCCGAGGAGGGCGCGCACGCGGACGGCTGGCTCGGACAGCTCTCCGTCGCCGAGCGGGAGATCCGCCGGCTGCTGCTCACCCAGATGGAGCCCACCTGGCAGGCGGTCTGGCGCGGTCTCGACCTGCTCCGGGAGCTGCCCGAGGGCGCCCGGGTCGCCGACCGCTGGACCCGCGACCGCTGGTCGTTCACCTCCCACCGCGACCGCGTCCTGGCCGGCGAGCCGCCCCAGCCGCGCCGTGACGACGCGGTCACCGCCGCCCGCAAGCTCGCCTCCCGCGAGACCGCCCAGGCGCGGCTGGACGCCCAGGAGGCGCTGGACGACCCGCTGGTGCTCGCCGGGCGCAGACTGGCCGGCGAGGCGTTCAGCGGCGAGGTCATCGAGGTGGTGATGGCGCGCGCGGATTCGGCGCGCCGCTCGCCCCGCCCCCTGGTCACCTTCCGCACCGACGACCGGCCCCGGCTCACCGAGCGCGTCAAGGTGTACCGCTCGCTCGACGGCAGGCCCCAGACGGCGGAGTTCGCCGGGTACGAGGCGCCCGATGTGCTGGTGCTCCGGATCACCGACCGGATGGGCCGGGGCAAGGACCCGGCGGAGGGGTCCGTACCCGCCAAGGGCGACCGGATCGACTGGACCCTGTTCGCCCACGACCAGCGGAGCGGGCCCGCTCTGCCGGAGCCGGAGGAGACGCCGTGGACCCACGGCGGCCCGCCCGGCACGGCGGCCGAGGACCCGGACCCGGTGACCCCGGAGGATGTGCTGTGACCGCCCGTGACCCCATGGGGAGCCCGCTCGGCCCCACCGCGCCCGGGGCCGGCCCCGGGACGGCCTTCGACCCCGCCGCCGCGGCGGCCGGGGTCACCGAGCGCATTCTCGCCGACACCCTGCACGGCACCGCCCGGGGCGTGGTCGTCGACTCCCCGCCCGGCGCGGGCAAGTCCACCCTCGTCGTCCGGGCCGCCCGTGAACTGGCCGCCGCGGGACGTCCCCTGATGGTCATCGCCCAGACCAACGCCCAGGTCGACGATCTGGTGCTGCGTCTGGCGGAGAAGGACCCGGGACTGCCGGTGGGGCGGCTGCACAGCAGCGACCCCGACCCGTACGACAAGGCGCTGGACGACCTCCCGGGCGTCCGCAAGTCCAGCAAGGCGAACGATCTCGCCGGGCTCGACGTCGTGATCTCCACGGCGGCGAAGTGGGCCCATGTCCAGGGCGTCGAGCCCTGGGGGCACGCCATCGTCGACGAGGCGTACCAAATGCGCTCCGACGCGCTCCTCGCGGTCGCCGGGCTCTTCGAACGGGCCCTGTTCGTGGGCGATCCGGGCCAGCTCGACCCCTTCTCGATCGTGGGCGCCGAGCAGTGGGCCGGGCTGTCGTACGACCCGTCCATGAGCGCGGTCTCCACCCTCCTCGCGCACAATCCGGAGCTTCCCCAGCACCGGCTGCCGGTCTCCTGGCGGCTGCCCGCGTCGGCCGCGCCGCTGGTGTCGGCCGCCTTCTATCCGTACACCCCCTTCCGCAGCGGCACCGGCCCCGGCGACCGGCGGCTCTCCTTCGGCACGGCGTCGGACGGCTCGGCGCACGACCGGGTGCTGGACGAGGCGGCCGAGTCGGGATGGGGTCTGCTGGAGCTGCCCGCGCGGCACACCCCGCGCACCGACCCCGAGGCGGTACGGGCGGTGGCGCGGGTGGTCCGCAGGCTGCTGGACCGGGGGGCGGCGGCGACCGGGACGGCGGATGCCGTCCCCACCCCCGTCGGCGCCGACCGGATCGCGGTCGGCACCGCCCACCGCGACCAGGCCGCGGCGGTCCGGGCGGCCCTCGCGGAGCTGGGGGTGTCCGGGGTGACGGTGGACACGGCCAACCGCCTCCAGGGCCGCGAGTACGACGTCACCGTGGTCCTCCACCCCTTGTCGGGCCGCCCCGACGCGACCGCCTTCCATCTGGAGACGGGCCGGCTCTGTGTGCTGACCTCGCGCCACCGGAACGCGTGTGTGGTGGTGTGCCGCGCGGGGGTGGGTGAGCTGCTGGACGAGCATCCCTCGACGGAGCCGGTTCAGCTGGGGGTGACGGTGAAGTTTCCCGATGGCTGGGAGGCGAATCACGCGGTCCTGGCGAGACTCTCGGAACACCGCGTCCCGCTCCACCCCTGAGCCCCCTCTGCGCCACGTGCGCCCCGAGCACCCTCACCCGGCCCGGACAGCCCCAGCCTGTCCGGGGCCGCCCCCCGGAGGCAGCTCTGGGGGAGCCCGAGGCCGGACCCTGGTCCACAGGACCCCCGCATCCTGCGGGCCCGGGTCGGGGGCCAGCCCCCGAACCCCCGCTCCTCAATCGCCGGAGGGGCTGGAGTGGTGCGGCTCAATCACCGACGGGGCCGG
>NZ_JBEOYB010000044.1:0-70635 GCF_040296845.1 Streptomyces sp. NPDC001985 | reverse complement strand
CCCCCCCCGCCCGCCCCCCCCCCCCCCGGGGGGGGGGGGGCCCGGGGGGGGCCCCCCCCCCCCAACCCCCGCGCCTCAAACGCCGGCGAGGCTGGGTTTGCTCAGGTCACCGACAACACTGGGGTTACCCAGATCCCCGGCAAAGCCAGGTTCTCCGGGGCGCGGGCGAGGCCCCGGGGCGGGCTGGTCGCCGACGGCTGGGGTATCCCAGCCCGTCCGGGGGCACCTCCCAGAGGCAGCTCTGAGGGAGATTGAGGACGGACCCCGCGCCACGGGCAGCCCGAACACTCCCAGCCCACCCGGCGCCCGAGAACACAACCCCGCACCCCGGAGGGGCACACCCAGCAGGGTCACGAGAACCCCGGGGGCTGGTCCGGGAGGCGGGCGATCGATTCGCGCAGCAGCTCACGGGCGGCCAGCATCCCCCCGACCCCCTCGAACATCGCCCGCACCGGCTCCAGCACCCTCCGCGCGTCCTCGTACCCCTGCCCCCGCAGCCCCCGCAGCCTCCCCGGGGAGAAGTCGAGCAGCGCGCTCGCCCCGCCCACCGGCCCCCCGGGGCCCAGCCCGCGCTCCGGGCGGATCTCGATGATCGACAGGTCGGGATGGTCATGCGCGTCCCACAGCACCCCGTGGGTGAGATGGACCACGATCACCAGATCGCACCGGGCGTGCCGGGCCAGCGCCCCGGCAGGGGTGTTGTCCGCGAGCCCCCCGTCCCGGTACAGCCGCTCCCCCACCCGGCGCGGCGGCAGGATCACCGGCAGCGCGGAGCTACCCAGCACCGCCTGATGGCGCTCCTCCTCGGGCAGCTCGTTGACATGGAGCCACTCGCAGCGGGCGCCGATCCGTGAGCGCACCACATCGACCGCCCAGCTCCACCCCCCGAGCAGCCCGGTCTCCTCCACCGCGGGGAACGCGGACACCCACAGCGGGGTCCCGTCGCCGAGCCGGGCCGCGTCGATGTGCGTGGTGACCAGCCGCTCCAGCGTCGACACCCGGACCACCGGCCCGGCGAGCCGCGGCGGCAGCAGCCGCAGCTGCTCCCAGGTGGTCTCCTCGGGCAGCTTCCCGGCCGCCGGGGGCACCTCGTCCGGGCTCAGCGCGATGACCTCGTCCCAGATCGCGGCGAGCGCGGCGGCCCCGCCGGTCAGATCGTCCGCGCAGGCGAGCACCGCCCCGTTGAGGGCGCCGATGCTGGCCCCGGCGATGGCGTCGACGGTGGCGCCGGCCTCCGCCAGATACTCCACGACACCCACGTGGTACGCGCCTTTGGCCCCGCCCCCGGAGAGCACCAGACCCACCCGGCCCGGGCGGCCGGCCGGCGCGGGCCGCTCCCCGGCGGGCTCGACGGCGCGGCCCGGCCCGGGTGCGGCGGCCACCGCGCGGGCGGCGGCGGCGAGTTCCGGCAGCCCGCTCATGGCAGCAGCCCGGCGGGAGCGGCCACGGTCCCCGCCCCGGGTGCGGCGCCGGGCGGCGCGCCGGGGGCGAGCCTGCCGCGCAGGGCCCGTGCCACGGCCAGCTGTTCGCCGACGGCCCGCTCCACGAAGGGGCGCGCGCTGCCGGCGCGCGGGGTCCACATCCCGTGGCGGCGGCTCACCAGCGCGTACGCGGTCTCGGCGGGCCGCGCCGGGCGGGCCGCGCCCGGGAGGGCCCACAGCTCCACGGTGGCGGCGGTCAGCGCGACCAGCGGCCCGGCGGGTGCCGCGAGCCCGGGTTCCAGCCCGCTGCCGAGGATCTCCGCGACCAGCCGCAACTGCCCCTCCGGCGTGTCCTCGCACGCCTCGTCCAGCAGCCGCGCGACGGTGAAGCCGCCCGTGGGGAGGTCCTTCGCGGAGTGCGCGAGGATCGCGTTGACCAGCCGCTCCCCGACGGTGTCGCGCGCGGGGTCCCCGATGAGCACCCCGGCGGGCCCGGTGGCGACCTCCTGCGCCAGCAGCACCACCTGGAGGGGCCACGGCAGCCGGCTGTAGGTCTGCCCCGCCTCCCACCGCCCCACCGACAACTGGAAGCTCTCCGCGGCGTCCTGCCGGCGGGCGATCAGTGCCTGCTGGTGCTCCACCGCCGCCAGCCGGTCCGCCAGCTCCACCAGCCGCTCCTGGCAGACCTCGGCGACCCGGGCCACCACATCCGCGAGCCGGGCCACCTGCGCGGAGGCGCGCTCCTCGGAGTGTTCGAACCGCCGGCGGGTCTCCAGCAGGCAGTCGGCGACCCGGACCAGCGCGAGATCGGCGTCCCGCACCTGGCCGGACAGCTCGGTGGCCCAGGTGATCAGAGCGCCCTGTCCGTCGATGAGCGCCTGCGCGGTGAGCAGTTCGCGCTGGCGCTCGCCACCGGTGATCCGGGCGAGCAGGCCCTGTGTCAGGGACTGTCCGCGCCGGTAGACGGTCAGATCCTGGGCCACCACCACGCTGTTGGCCAGCTCCAGCAGGATGCGGTCGGTGATCAGGGGCAGTTCCCGGACGACGCTTCGGGGATCGCTCACCACGGCGTCACCTCCATTCGATGGGCAGTCCTGCGTAGTGGTCCCGGGCGGCGTGCACCAGGCGGGCGCGGCGGCGCGCCAGGACGGTGACACCGTCGGGCGGGGCGAGGGGCGGGGTATTCGGCGGCGGGGCGGGCGGCGGGCCGGTGAACTCGCCGACCCTGGCCAGCAGCGCGGCGAGCGCCCACCCGCCGGGGCTCCGCGCCCGGTCCCGCAGATGGACGTCCATCAGCCGGGGCAGGCCGGAGCCGTCCCAGGACTGCCGGGCGAGGGTGTGCAGCCGCTCGGCGGGGAGCGCGGTGCGCTCCTGCCAGTCGAGCGGGAAGACGGTCCGCAGCAGCCGGTGGGCCGCCCCGGCGCCGTCGTCGCCGTCCTCGCCCGGCCAGAGCACCCCGGCGGCGGCGAGGGCCTGGTGTGCTGTCGTACGGACCGGGAGCGCGGGGTCCGGGCCGGGGGCGCACGGCACGGACCGGTTGACGACGGTGAAGGTCGCGCCCGGCCCCGGCCCCTCATCGGCGACGAGCCGGCCGGTCATGGCCTCGGCGGTGCTGCCGCGCCGGGTGGCGTCCGCGACGACCAGGACCTCGTGGGCCCGGCGCACCTCGGCCGCGACGAAGGGGCTGAGGAGTCCGGGCCGCAGCTCCTCGTCCGGGCCGGGGGTGTCGGCGAGCACCAGCCGTCCGCCGGCCGGGGCCGAGGTGAGCCAGGGCACGGGGACGGTCACCTCCGGCGCGCGCAGGGCTCCCGTCTCGCGCGCCATCTCCTCCTGCGGCAGGGCCAGGGCGGCGAGCCGGAGGAGGTCGTTCACCTCGGTCAGGGCGCCCCGGACTGCCTCCCGGCCGGTGACCCGGGCCGGGAGGTACGGCGTACCGCCCCGGCCGGCCCGGATCGCGACCGCGGCGAGCTGGGGATGGCGCCGGGTGGCGGCGGTCAGCGCGCTCCGCCGGGCGGGGGCGGCCAGCAGGGCGCCGAGGCAGGCGAGGACGGCGAGGGTGGCGGGGTGGAGGGTGAGCACGGGCGGGGCGGGGGGCGCGGAGCGCACGGGGACGACATGGGTGGGCAGGACGGTCATCGCGGGCCCGCGCGCCGGCAGCAGGTCCTGGCAGATGATCGCGTTGAGCAGCGTGGACTTCCCGGCCTTCATGGGACCGACCAGGGGAATGCGGTAGTCGAGCCGCCCGGCGGGCGCCTCGGCCAGCTCGGCGAGGAGCCGCGGCGCCCCGGGCGGGGGCTCGGTGCGCGCCCCGTCGCCCAGGGCCCGGACGGCGGCGGTGCGGAGTCCGCTGAGCATCCAGCACAGGGTGTGCGGCAGGGGCTCGACGGCGGACCGGGCCCCACGGCCCGTACCGGCGCCGGGGGCGTACGGCTCAGAGGCCACGGAGCTGCTCCAGCTCCCCCTGGAGTGCGCGCACCCGGGTGTGGAAGACATTGAGGGTCTCCCGCAGCTCGGCCTGTTTCCGCTCCTCCAGGGTGTTGTCCGCGGCCGACTGCTGGAGGATGGCCCGGTAGCGGTGGAGGAAGGCCTCGACCCGGTCGTAGTACTGGGCGATCTGGCCCGCGATCATCTCCCGGACATGGCCGTCGAGCGCGCCCTCGATCTCGTCGACGCAGGACTCGAAGGAGGCGCGGAGGCTGTCGGTGAGCACATCGGCGCGAACCAGATAGGTCTGCTCCTCACTGACCTCGGTGATGTTCATGGTGTAGGTGGTGGGCCAGAACCAGAGCCGGCGCCAGGAGCGGCGGTGCACCTCGCGCTGCACATCGCGGGTGACCTTCTTCGCTTCGGACTCGGGGGCGAGCGGGGCGACGGTGGTCTCGTTGCCCTGCAACTCCCATTCGGGGATGGTGAATTCGATGCTGAACTCGTCCTTGACCCGTTCGGCCGCCCGGCGGACCACCGGCCTGACGTACTCGCTCTCCTTGCGGACCTGGCGTTCGGCGGAGGCCCCGGCCGAGGACTCGACCTGCTTTCTGGCGCGTTCGAGGATCTCGTCGAGTTCCGCCTTGGGCCCGGCGGTCTGGAGGCGGATGCACTCCTCGGCTGCCTCGGAGGTGCTGAACTCCATCACTCCGGCGTCCCGTTGGAAGATCGACTTCAGGAAGTTCATGTCTCCCCAGCCCACGCCCTCGGGGCTGCGGGCGTCGGCCTTCATGTCGTCGCGGTGGTTCTTGATGACCCGCCGGCCGTCCTCGCGCGCGGCCTTGATCCGGCGGCGCAGCTCACCGGAGAGCGCGGTCGCCAGTGCCGCCGGGTCGGTCACCCGGTCGCGGAAGCCGGCGACGGCGCTCAGTTCGCCGGCGATGTGCCGGGCCGCCTCGTGGAGGTCGTGGGAGCGGCGGCCTATGAGGTCCCGCCGGGAGAGGGTGGCGTACTCCAGGTCCTGGAGTTCGGCGGCGGCCTTGTCCAGGGCGGCGCCGATGGCGAGCCGGAGCGCTCCCCTGCGCAGCCAGGCGACGGCGGAGGTCAGAAAGGCCTGGAGACGGCTGAACTCCCACGCCCGGTGGGCCACCCGGCGGAGCCCGCCGGCGCTGATGTCCTCCAGTTCCTCCTCCCAGTGCATGGGGTAGACGAGCTTGAGCAGCCGGGCGGCGCTGTCGTCGGAGGCGGGCTCGAACGCGGTGCCGCCGCCGCGCAGGGCCGCCAGGGTCTGCACGGCGGCGAGGGCCCACTCGGCGGAGGTGGTGAAGACCCGGTTCCGGGCGTCGTCGTCGGCCAGGCCCAGATGGGCGGAGACGGAGCGGACGATCCCGGCGTCGTCGAGGTCGGTCTCATGGCGTTTCTGGTCGATCTTGTTGACCACGGCGAAGAGCTTCCCGGGGCCGATCCTGGCGAGCAGGGGCCGCATCAGTTCGCGGATGCGGGCGTCGGACTGTCCGCCCATCTTGGTGTAGTCGAGGACGACCAGGACGATATGGCTCTCGCTGAGCTGGGTGCTGACGACGTCCCCGAGCATCTCGGACAGCTCGTACTCGTCGGGGCCCGGGGTGTCGATGACCACCAGATGGCCGGGGCCGCCGTCCTCGCTCTCCTGCGGGGACCAGTACGGCGTGCGGACGACGGGGACGTCGCTGAGACCGGCCCGCCAGTCCGGCGGCAGGACCCTTCCGGCGAGCCGCATCAGATCGTTGAGGAGGGTCAGCGCCTCCTGGACCCGGGCCCGGCCCTCGTAGCGCCGCAGGACCGGGGGGACCGCGCCGTCGGCGATGTCCCGGACCAGGGACCCGAGATGCGGGTACTGCTCGGAGACCCGGCCGGCGACGGCGGTGGTGAGCTGTTTGCGGAGCGCCTTGATGAGGAGGTTGAAGCGGTCCGCGTCCTCCTCCTTGATGTCCAGGACGGGGTTGAAGGGCTCGCCGCCGGGGCCGGCCGGGCCGAGTTCGGCGATCCTGCGCTCCAGCACGATCCGGGTGGGCAGGGTGGTCATGGCGGCGGCGCGGGCGGGCAGCAGCTCATAGCCGACGATGGAGTTGACCAGGGTGGACTTGCCCGCCTTCATCGGGGCGACCACCGACATCCGCAGTTCCCCGCCCCGCACCGCCTCCAGCTCCCGCCGCATGGCCGCGATGGAGCCGGCCTCGCCCTCCACATGGCCGCTCCAGCTGAGCTTGAGCTGTCCGGCCCGGACGAGCGTCTCCACGACCTGCTGGAGCAGTTCCACCGCGTCCGTGGCGCGGGCCGACTCCAGTCCTATGTCACTGTCGGCCCGGCCCTTTCCCGGGCCGCCTCCCCGGCCGTTCGCACGATCGTTTCGGCGATCGTTTCCGCGATCGCTTCCCGGGCCGGATTCCCGCCCGGATTCCCGCCCGGATTCCCGGCCGGCCTCCCGCTCGTTCCCCGCGTCGTTCCCCGAGCCGTTCCCCGCCGTCGAGCCATCCCGATCGGACACCGCTGTCCCCCCGCCTCCGGTGTGGTGCCGCGTCGGAGCAGGGCGCGGCAGCGGAGGGGTTCGGCCATGGCCAGAACCGCCTCCGGTTCTCACGGTAGCGGCCCAGCGGTGGCGGAATCAGACCTTCGGCATAGATGTATAAGGCCGGTGGAACCGGGCGCACCGCGCCCGCCGCCACCGGCGGGGTCCACCACGGCGGGCGGTCCCGTCACCGGACGGACTCGCCGGGACGGCGCCGGAGGTGCGGTCCGTGAGGGCGGCCCCGGGCCCTGCCGGGGGCAGGGCCACCGGCGGTCCGGCCGGACCGGCCGGCCGGTCGTGCGCGGCGCGCGCCGCGCGTGTGCCGGGGCGGCGTCACCCGTGCGCCGGAGTCAGATCACATTCAGGGCGGAGACCCCGCCCACCCCGCCGAGGAGCATGAAGACCGGCATCAGCACCTTCATCTCCACCCAGCTCCCCGCCCGGAACCGCATCGCCTTCGGCGGGCCCAGCGCGTACCAGCGCTGGCGCCCCACCGGTATCGGCCACAGGATCGGGCAGCCGGAGATGGTCAGCGCGTCCCCGATGTCATGGACCAGGGCACCCAGCACGATCGGCAGGCCCAGCCACAGATACTCCTGGCCGGGGGCGGTGAAGAGCCAGTCCGCGCCGTTGCCCGGCTGGTCCAGCACGCCCGCCAGAATCCAGGCGCTGGTCGCGCCCAGCAGCCACACCAGGACATCGCTGGAGACCCGCGCGGCCCGCCAGAGCAGCCCCTCCACGGCGAGCACCAGATGGACGAAGAGGATCGCCAGCACGCCCCAGCGCCCCCCGGTGACCGCGATCGCCGAGGCACCGGCGCCGATCAGGACGGCCCAGAGCCAGGTGTGGGTGAGGGTGCGGTGCCCGCCGGTCCTGCGCTTGTCGCCCGGTTTCCTCGTCGCCTGGTAGACCGCGAAGGAGAGCTTGTCGACGACCTCGCACAGCACGCGGGAGACGGGTCCGAAGGCCCGGGAGATCGTGGCGGCCTTGTGGTCGAGATCGGGGGCGAGGGCCGCGCCGGCGCAGACCAGCGCGCCGACGACGAGAACCGGCCAGGGCATGGGGTGCCCCGCCGCGGCGGTCGCCGCGCCCACGCCCAGCCAGGCCGCCGCCCCGGAGAGTGAGTGCGCCGGTCCCATCATCTGCTTTTCCCCGCCCCGTCGGTGCGCCGTCCACCGGCACACATCGCTCGTGGGCCCGAGCCCCGTTGACTGGCCAGCGTATCGTTCGTGATCTTCGGCCCGGCGCCCGGTTCCCTGATCCGGGGGGCGGGCAGGCAAGATGGGGGGTGTGACCCTCATTGATCAGCTGCCGACCCAAGCCGACCCCGATGCCCTCTTCGAGGCCTTCTCCTCCTGGGCCGAGGACCGGGGCATCTCGCTCTATCCGGCTCAGGAGGAGGCGCTGATCGAGGTGGTCTCGGGGGCGAACGTGATTCTCTCCACCCCCACCGGATCGGGAAAGAGCCTGGTCGCGGCGGGTGCGCACTTCGCCGCGCTCGCCAACGACCAGGTGACCTTCTACACCGCGCCGATCAAGGCGCTGGTGTCGGAGAAGTTCTTCGACCTCTGCAAGCTCTTCGGCACCGAGAACGTCGGCATGCTGACGGGGGACGCCTCCGTCAACGCGGACGCGCCGGTGATCTGCTGCACGGCTGAGGTGCTGGCCTCCATCGCGCTGCGGGACGGCAAGGACGCCGACATCGGCCAGGTGGTGATGGACGAGTTCCACTTCTACGCCGAGCCCGACCGGGGCTGGGCCTGGCAGATCCCGATCCTGGAGCTGCCGCAGGCCCAGTTCGTCCTGATGTCGGCGACCCTCGGCGACGTCTCCCGCTTCGAGGAGGATCTGACCCGGCGCACCGGCCGCCCCACCGCCGTGGTGCGCTCGGCGACGCGCCCGGTCCCGCTGTCGTACGAGTACCGGCGCACACCGATCACCGAGACGCTCACCGAGCTTCTGGAGACCCGGCAGGCGCCCGTCTACATCGTGCACTTCACCCAGGCGGCGGCCGTGGAGCGGGCCCAGTCGCTGATGAGCATCAACATGTGCTCGCGGGAGGAGAAGGACCGGATCGCCGAGATGATCGGCAGTTTCCGGTTCACCACGAAGTTCGGCCGCAACCTCTCCCGCTATGTGCGGCACGGCATCGGTGTGCACCACGCCGGCATGCTGCCGAAGTACCGGCGGCTGGTGGAGAAGCTCGCGCAGGCGGGGCTGCTCAAGGTGATCTGCGGTACGGACACCCTGGGCGTCGGGGTGAATGTCCCGATCCGTACGGTGCTCTTCACCGCGCTCACCAAGTACGACGGCACCCGGGTGCGCACGCTCCGGGCCCGGGAGTTCCACCAGATCGCGGGCCGGGCCGGCCGGGCCGGGTTCGACACGGCGGGGCTGGTCGCCGCGCAGGCGCCCGAGCACGTCATCGAGAACGAGAAGGCGCTCGCCAAGGCGGGCGACGACCCCAAGAAGCGCCGGAAGGTCGTCCGCAAGAAGGCGCCCGAGGGCTTTGTCGCCTGGTCGGACACCACCTTCGACAAGCTGATCGACTCCGATCCCGAGCCGCTGACCTCGCGCTTCAGGGTCACGCACACCATGCTGCTCTCGGTGATCGCCCGGCCGGGGAACGCCTTCGACGCGATGCGCAGGCTGCTGGAGGACAACCACGAGCCGCGCCGTAACCAGCTCCGGCACATCCGCCGGGCCATCGCGATCTACCGCTCGCTGCTGGCGGGCGGGGTCGTGGAGCGGCTGGAGGAGCCCGACGCGCAGGGCAGGATCGTCCGGCTCACCGTCGACCTCCAGCAGGACTTCGCCCTCAACCAGCCGCTGTCGACCTTCGCCCTGGCCGCCTTCGAGCTGCTGGACCCCGAGTCGCCGTCGTACGCGCTGGACATGGTCTCGGTCGTGGAGTCCACGCTCGACGACCCGCGCCAGATCCTCGCCGCCCAGCAGAACAAGGCGCGCGGCGAGGCCGTGGCGCTGATGAAGGCCGACGGGGTGGAGTACGAGGAGCGCATGGAGCGGCTCCAGGAGGTCACGTACCCGAAGCCGCTGGAGGAGCTGCTCTGGCACGCGTACAACCTCTACCGCACCAGCCATCCGTGGGTCGGCGACCACCCCGTGTCGCCGAAGTCCGTCATCCGCGACATGTACGAGCGGGCGCTGTCGTTCACCGAGTTCACCTCGTTCTACGAGCTGGCCCGGACCGAGGGCATCGTGCTGCGCTATCTGGCGGGCGCGTACAAGGCCCTGGAGCACACCATCCCGGACGATCTGAAGTCGGAGGACCTCCAGGACCTGATCGCCTGGCTGGGCGAGATGGTGCGCCAGGTCGACTCCAGTCTGCTGGACGAGTGGGAGCAGCTCGCCAATCCCGAGGTGGAGACCGCGGAGCAGGCCCAGGAGCGGGCCGACCAGGTCAAGCCGGTCACGGCCAATGCCCGCGCCTTCCGGGTGCTGGTCCGGAACGCCATGTTCCGGCGGGTGG
Source organism: Streptomyces sp. NPDC001985 (assembly GCF_040296845.1). Lineage (NCBI taxonomy): Bacteria > Bacillati > Actinomycetota > Actinomycetes > Kitasatosporales > Streptomycetaceae > Streptomyces > Streptomyces sp. NPDC001985. The sequence continues at coordinate 60,752 of NZ_JBEOYB010000044.1, read as the reverse complement.
AGCTGGCGGCCCTCGACCGGGTGGGCGACCTGGGCGAGCTGGACGCGGAGTCCGGCTGGGACGCCGGCGCGTGGGGCGAGGCGATGGACGCGTACTGGGACGAGTACGAGGAGCTGGGCACCGGACCCGACGCGCGCGGGCCCCGGCTGCTGCTGATCGAGGAGGACGAGCCGCACGGTCTCTGGCGCGTTCGGCAGATCTTCGCGGACCCGAACGGCGATCATGACTGGGGCATCAGCGCGGAGGTCGATCTCGCGGCCTCCGACGAGGAGGGCCTGGCGGTCGTCCGAGTTACCTCCGTCGGCCAGCTCTGATCCGGACGCACCCTCAGGAGAACCGCCATGACGAACCCCGCCGAGCACCTGGTGGATCTGCTCGATCTGGAACGGATCGAGGTCAATATCTTCCGCGGCCGCAGCCCTCAGGAGTCCCTCCAGCGGGTCTTCGGCGGACAGGTCGCGGGCCAGGCGCTGGTCGCGGCGGGGCGCACCACCGACGGCGACCGCCCCGTCAACTCCCTGCACGCCTACTTCCTGCGGCCGGGCCGGCCGGGGGTGCCGATCGTCTACCAGGTGGAGCGGGTGCGGGACGGCCGGTCCTTCACCACCCGCCGGGTCACCGCCGTGCAGGAGGGCAGGACGATCTTCAATCTGACGGCCTCCTTCCACCGGCCGGAGGAGGGCGGTATCGAGCACCAGCTGCCGCCCCGGCTGGACTTCCCCGCCCCGGAGACGCTGCCGGGTCTCGCCGAGGAGATCCGGGAGCACCTCGGCGCGCTGCCGGAGACCCTGGAGCGGATGGCCCGCCGGCTGCCCTTCGACATCCGCTACACGGAGCGGCTGCGCTGGACCCCGGAGGAGATCAGGGAGAAGGAGTCGGACCCGCGCAGCGCGGTGTGGATGCGCGCGGTGGGCCCGCTGGGCGACGATCCGCTGGTGCACACCTGCGCGCTGACCTACGCCAGCGACATGACCCTGCTCGACGCGGTGCGCATCCCGGTGGAGCCGCTGTGGGGGCGGCGGGGCTACGACCTGGCCTCGCTGGACCACGCGATGTGGTTCCACCGCCCGTTCCGGGCCGATGAGTGGTTCCTGTACGACCAGGAGTCCCCGATCTCGACCGGCGGCCGGGGCCTGGCGCGGGGCCGGATCTACGACCGGGACGGCGCGCTGCTGGTGTCGGTGGTGCAGGAGGGGCTGTTCCGTCCGCTTCCCGGCTGACCGCGCCCGTTTCTCCGCCGCTTCCGCTGTTTACCCCTGCCCCCGCGATGGAAGAGTTCCCGGATGACGACTTTGTATGACATTCCCCTGCGCACGCTCGCCGACGAGCCGACCACGCTCGCGGCGTTCCGCGGCAAGGCGGTCCTGGTGGTGAATGTGGCGTCCCAGTGCGGTCTGACCCCGCAGTACGCCGGTCTGGAGCGGCTCCAGCAGCAGTACGGCGAGCGCGGCCTCACCGTGGTCGGCGTCCCGTGCAACCAGTTCGCGGGCCAGGAGCCGGGCACCGCTGAGGAGATCGGCACCTTCTGCTCGGCGAACTACGGCGTGACCTTCCCCCTGCTGGCCAAGACCGAGGTGAACGGCGAGGGCCGGCACCCGCTCTACACGGAGCTGACGAGGACCCCGGACGCGGAGGGTGTCTCCGGCGATGTGCAGTGGAATTTCGAGAAGTTCCTGATCGGCGCGGACGGCGCGGTGGTGGCCCGTATCCGCCCGGGCACCGAGCCGGAGTCCCCCGAGGTCCTCGCGGCGATCGAGGCCCTGCTCTAGGGAGTTTCTTTCGGATCGGGCCGGATCGGTGAGCGGGGTCCGGTGCCGTGGATCGCGAGGCGGAGGAGGGAGCCCACGCGGAGCGCCGGCGACCGACGACAACGCGGCGAGGCGCGGCACCGGGGCTCGCGAGCCCGGCACGATCCGAAAGAGACGACCTAGGCGCGTCTGGCCTTGCGGCGGGCGCGGGCCGCCGGGTTGCCCGTGCGGGTGGAGCGGCGCTTCTCCCACTGGGCGCGGGCCGTCTCGTACTCCGTGCGGTGCAGCTTCTCGCCCGGCGCCTCGGCGAGGGCGCGCAGGGAGTGGGCCAGCAGGACGCCGATGAAGCCGACGGCCTTGATGCTGCGCAGTTGGTCCGGGCCCGTGGGTCCCGACGGGCGGCGGGTGAAGCCCTCCCAGGTTTTGATGAAGGCCATCGCGCCGCAGGCCGCGAAGACGACGATGACCAGCGCGTTGACGAAGCCGCTGACCTGGGCGATCACCAGGCCCTCGAAGCCGAGGCGCAGCACCAGGAAGCCGGCCGCCGCCGCGAGGAGCCCGCCGGCGGCGACGCCTGCCCGGCGCAGCCCGTACCCCCCGTCGTGGTCGACCCACGTCGTGCCGAAGAATCGGATGGGCTCGGGCCGCGGGCCCTCGCCGCCGCCGTCGCTGTTCTGGGTGGTGCTTCTCTGCTCGCTCACGGAGTCGATTATCCCCGGGAGCGGCGCGGGCGCTCAGGAGCAGCGGATGGTCACATAGCCGTCGCTGCCGGTGCGGACGTAGGCGTCGGAGACGAACTCGCCGTTGGCGATGCAGTCCCAGATGTTGGTGGTGCCGAGCGGGCCGTCGATCCGCTCCCCCGGCTTCTGGCAGTTGATCGGCACCCGCGCGCCGAGGGGCAGGACCCGGACGAGGCGGTAGTTGGTGCCCGGGCCGCTGCGGACGTTCACCCGGTAGCCCTCGGCGACCGGGTAGCGCTTGGCGACGGGCGGTGCGGACTGGGCCGACGCGGCCTCTTCGGTGGCGTTGTCGATCATTTCCGGACGTACTTCTTCAAGTGCCATCTAAATCTCCCCCGTTGCTGTATGTGCAGATACGCACGGTGTCACGGAGGAAGGCTAACAAGCCACCCTGGGAACGGACGAAGCATCGACTAAGCTCCGTGAGTCACGGGTGCGCACTGAAAAGACGGGGGTCGCGGATGCCGCCGCTGCGCAGCGCTGGACAGTCGCCGGAAGCGGAACATCCGGAATATGCCGGGCAGTACCACCTGGAGTCCTGTCTGGGAACAGGTGGCATGGGGGTGGTACATCTGGCCACCTCCGACTCGGGACTGCGGCTCGCGGTCAAGGTCATTCATGCCGAGCACGCATCTGATCCCGAGTTCAGAGCGCGGTTCCGGCAGGAGGTCGCCGCCGCGCGGCGGGTCAGCGGGGCGTTCACCGCCTCGGTCGTCGACGCCGACCCGGAGGCCGGACGGCCCTGGATGGCGACCCTGTTCATCGACGGGCCGACGCTCTCCGAGCGGGTGAAGCGGAAGCCGCTGGAGGAGGCGGAGCTGCGGCGGCTGGGCGCCGGGCTCGCGGAGGCGCTGCGGGACATCCACCGGGCCGGGGTCGTCCACCGCGATCTCAAGCCGAGCAATGTGCTGCTCGCGTCCGACGGGCCGAAGGTCATCGACTTCGGGATCTCCCGCCCCACGGACAGCGATCTGCGCACCGAGACGGGGAAGCTGATCGGGACACCGCCGTTCATGGCGCCCGAGCAGTTCCAGCGGCCGCGGGAGGTCGGGCCCTCGGCGGATGTCTTCGCCCTGGGCTCGGTGCTGGTGCACGCGGCGACCGGGCGGGGGCCGTTCGACTCGGACAGCCCGTACATAGTGGCGTACCAGGTCGTGCACGACGAGCCCGATCTGACCGGGGTGCCGGCCGATCTCGTACCGCTGCTGCTCCGCTGTCTCGCGAAGGAGCCGCGGGAGCGGCCGACGCCGCACGAGGTGATGGTCGCGCTGCGGGGGGCGACACCGTCGGCGTCGTACGACACCGAGGCGTACATCCCCGTGCCGAGGACGCCCGACCCCCGTGAGTACGCTCCCGGCGCGGTGGAGGCGGGCGGGCCCCGGGCCGGCCGGGGGACGGGACGGCGTCTGCGGTGGGGGGCGCTGGCCGCAGCGGGGGGTCTGCTGGCGGTGGCCGGGGTGCTGGCCCTGCGGTCCGGCGGGGAGGAGTCGCGGTCCCCGTCGCCGAAGCCGACGGCGCCTTCGGCCGCACGGACCTTCACCGGGTGGAGCGTGACGCTCGACGCGGGCGACGGGGAGAACCGGACCCCGGTCTGCACGGCGGGCCCCGGGCTCACCGGTCTGTACTGCGCCGCCCCCGGGGTCAAGGCGGCCCGGCTCGACCCGATCACCGGGAAGACGCGCTGGTCGCTGAGGGCCGGGGGCGGCGGCGCCGCGCAGGCCGACGGTGGGATGGCGCCGCTGTTCGCCGGCGGGCTGCTGCATGTGGTCGCGCCGGGCGGGGATCTGCTGGAGGCGCTCGACCCCGGGACCGGGAAGGTGCGCTGGAGCGCGGGGATCGCCGCGTACTCGACCGTGCGGCACATCGGGGATGTGGTGCTGCTGGTGGGCGGCAAGGGGGCGGTGCGGGCGGTGGACGCGGCGACCGGGAAGCGGTTGTGGGAGCGGCGGCACGGCGGGGTCGGTACGCAGTGGGTGACCGCGCCGGGTGCCGGTGGGCCCGCACTGGGGGCGACACCGGCGGCGGACGGCCGGACGACGCTGTTCACCGCGGTCGATCCGGCGACCGGGGAGAGGCTGTGGGAGCGGCGGCTCGACGGGGATCTGCGGCCGGTGCAGCTGGCCGGGGGCTCGCTGTATCTGCTGTCCGTGAACCAGGACGGCCTCACGGACGCGGTGGTGCGGCTGGGGACGGGGTCCGGGGCGGGGAAGGTGCGGAAGGTGCTGGTGGATGTGCCGCTGGACCAGGCGCAGGCGTCCGTCACCGGGGAGGTCGTGCATCTGAGCGGGTCGGGGGGCTCGCTGCTGGCGATCGACTTCGCGGCGGGGGAGCAGAAGTGGCGGCGGGAGATGCTGGTGACGCATCTGTCGCGGCCGGCGGCGGACGGGCGCGCGGTGTATGTGACGGCGGGGGACGGGCGGGTGCTGGCGGTGGAGGCGGGGAGCGGGAAGCAGGTGGGGCAGACGGAGCCGCGGATGGATGACGGGCGGTACACGTTCGCTTCGATGCTGGGGGCGCCGGTGGTGGGGGCGGGGAAGGTGTATGGGACGGCGCCGGATGGGGCGGTGTTCGGGGTGCGGGCGAGGGAGTTCGGGGGGGCTGGGGGGTGAGGGTGGGGGTGGGGGCTGCGGGGAGGTGCCGCCCGCAGGACCCGGGCCAGGACGGGCCTCGCGGCACGGGCGCCCGAGCATTCCCAGCCCGTCTGGGGGGACCTCCCAGAGGCAGCTCTGGGGGAGTTTGAGGACGGACCCCGGTCCACAGGGCCCCGCATCCCGCGGGCCACGGTCGGGGGCCAGCCCCCGAACCCCCGCTCCTCAAACGCCGGAGGGGCTGAGATTGCCGCTCCTCGGAACACCGGCGGGGCCGAGGGTGGCAGCTCACACGCCGGAGGGGCTGAGTGGGCGCGGCGCAATTGCCCGGAGGGGCTGAGATTGCCGCTCCTCGGAACACCGGCGGGGCCGAGGGTGGCGGCTCACACGCCGGCGGGGCTGGGGGTGCCCAGGTCGCCGGTGGGGCTGAAATGGCGCGCCTCGAACTCCTCCCAGAGCCGGCTCTGGGAGGTACCCCCAGCGAGGCCGGCTCTTGTGCCTCGGCTCGCTGGAGGGGCTGGAATGGGTGTTGCTCGTACGCGCCGGGGAGGGTGGGTGGCGTGCCTTGTTGGCCGGCGAGGGGGAGCGCAGGTCAGGGCTTGGGCTCCGGGCCGCTGCTGAGGGCGGTCGCAGCGGCGGGCCGGGGCTCGGGAGGGTGGGTCAGGCGAGTTTGGTGATGTCGCGGACGGCTCCGCGGTCCGCGCTCGTGGCCATCGCGGCGTACGCGCGGAGCGCCGCCGACACCTTGCGTTCGCGGTTCTTCGGGGCGTACACACCCTCGAGGGCCTCGCGGCGCGCGGTGAGTTCCTCGTCCGGGACCAGGAGGTCGATCGTGCGGTTGGGGATGTCGATGCGGATGCGGTCCCCGTCCTCGACCAGCGCGATCGTGCCGCCCGACGCCGCCTCCGGGGAGGCGTGGCCGATGGAGAGGCCGGAGGTGCCGCCGGAGAAGCGGCCGTCCGTGACCAGGGCGCAGGTCTTGCCCAGGCCCCGGCCCTTCAGGAAGGAGGTGGGGTAGAGCATCTCCTGCATACCGGGGCCGCCCCGCGGGCCCTCGTAGCGGATGACCACCACATCACCCTCCTTGATCTTCTTGCCGAGGATCTTGTCCACGGCCTCCTCCTGGGACTCGCAGACCACCGCGGGCCCCTCGAAGGTCCAGATCGACTCGTCGACGCCGGCCGTCTTCACCACACACCCGTCGACCGCGAGGTTCCCCTTGAGCACGGCGAGACCGCCGTCCTCGCTGTACGCGTGGGCCGCGTCCCGGATGCAGCCGCCGGCCGCGTCCGTGTCCAGCGATTCCCACCGCTCCGACTGGGAGAACGCCTCCGCCGAGCGCTTGCACCCGGGGGCCGCGTGCCACATTTCGACCGCCTCGGGGGACGGGGAGCCGCCCCGGACGTCCCACTCCTCCAGCCAGTCCTTGATCGACGGGGAGTGGACGGTGTGCACGTCCTCGTCGAGCAGCCCGGCGCGGTACAGCTCGCCCAGGATCGCCGGGATGCCGCCCGCGCGGTGGATGTCCTCCATGTAGTACGTCCCGCCGGGGGCGACGTTCGGCGCGACCTTCGCCAGACACGGCACCCGGCGCGACACCGCGTTGATGTCGTCCAGGCCGTACTCCAGCTCGGCCTCCTGCGCGGCGGCCAGCAGATGCAGGATCGTGTTGGTGGAGCCGCCCATCGCGATGTCCAGCGCCATGGCGTTCTCGAAGGCCGCGCGGGTGGCGATGTTGCGGGGCAGGACCCGGTCGTCGTCCTGCTCGTAGTACCGCTTGGTGATCTCCACGACGGTGCGCCCCGCGTTCTCGTACAGCGCGCGGCGGGCGGTGTGGGTGGCGAGGATCGAGCCGTTGCCGGGGAGGGAGAGGCCCATGGCCTCGGTGAGGCAGTTCATCGAGTTGGCGGTGAACATGCCGGAGCAGGAGCCGCAGGTCGGGCAGGCGTTCTCCTCGATGCGCAGCACATCGGCGTCCGAGACGCTGTCATCGGCGGCGTCGACGATCGCGTTGATCAGGTCGAGCTTGCGGACGGTGCCGTCGACCAGCGTCGCCTGGCCGGCCTCCATCGGGCCGCCGGAGACGAAGACCGTGGGGATGTTGAGGCGCAGGGCCGCGTTGAGCATCCCGGGGGTGATCTTGTCGCAGTTGGAGATGCAGATCAGGGCGTCGGCGCAGTGCGCCTCGACCATGTACTCCACGCTGTCAGCGATCAGGTCGCGGGAGGGGAGGGAGTAGAGCATTCCGCCGTGGCCCATGGCGATGCCGTCGTCCACCGCGATGGTGTTGAACTCGCGGGGGATCGCCCCGGCCGCCTTGATGGCCTCGCTCACGATCCGGCCGACGGGCTGGAGGTGGGTGTGGCCGGGCACGAACTCGGTGAAGGAGTTGGCGACGGCGATGATCGGCTTCCCGATGTCCGCGCTCGCTACGCCCGACGCGCGCATAAGGGCACGGGCGCCCGCCATGTTGCGTCCGTGGGTGACTGTGCGGGACCGCAGCTCGGGCATCGTCGCTCGCTCCTCGGTGGTAAGTGAGTTTTCGCCGGTTACGAGCGTACGCCGATGGACCAAGATCCGGACAGAGTGTCCGGCATGCGGGACGGTCGGCTCACTCCTCGGTCAGATAGCGCTGGAGCGTCGGGGCCACCATGGCCACGATGGCCTCGGGGTCGGCCGAGGCCAGCGGCTCCACCCGGATCACATAGCGCAGCACCACGATCCCGATCATGTGCGAGGCGCCCAGTTCGGCGCGGAACTTCGGATCGGGCACATCCAGCTCCTCCGCGATCCGCTCCAGCAGCCGCCGCAGCACGAATTCCCGCAGCACCCCGGCCGCCGCGTCGTGGGTGAGCGCCGAGCGGACGATCGCGAGCAGCGGCGCGCGGGTGGCGGGGTTCTCCCAGACGCCGATGAAGAAGCGGGCGAGCCGTTCGCCGATGCCGTCCGTGCCCCGGCCGAGGATCGCGGGGAGGACCACCGCCGGTTCGAAGGTGACCTCGATCGCGGCGGCGAAGACCTCGTCCTTGGTGCCGAAGTAGTGGTGGACGAGGGCGGCGTCCACCCCGGCGGCCCGTGCGACACCGCGCATGGTGGTCTTGTCGTAACCGCGCTCGGCGAACTCCGTGCGGGCCGCCTCCAGGATGCGCTGCCGGGCGCCGGGGCCCGGGGGCTCCGCGCCGCGGGCGGGCCGGCCTCGGCGGCGGGGGGTGGTCGCGCCGCCGCCCGTCATGAACGGCGCGCTCCGTCCCGTACCCCCCGGGGGTCGCCGGGGTGCCGGGGATGCCGGGGGTCGCGCGCTTCCGCCGGGGAGGAGTGGGAGGGCTGGGAGGGCTGGGAGGGCTGGGAGGAGAGGTGCAGCCGGGCGAAGGCGAGGGCCTCGGCGAGGTCGGCCTCGCGCTCGGCCGCGGACATGGCCCGCCGGGTGTTCACCTCGATCACCACATGGCCGTCGAAGCCGGTACGGGTCAGCCGCTCCAGCAGCTCGGCGCAGGGCTGGTCGCCCCGGCCGGGCACCAGGTGCTCGTCCTTCGCCGAGCCCTTGCCGTCGGCGAGGTGGACATGGCCGAGGCGGTCGCCCATCCGGTCGACCATCGCCATGGTGTCCGAGCGGGAGGTCGCGGTGTGCGAGAGATCGATGGTGAAGTGGCGGTAGTCGTCCTTGGTGACATCCCACTCCGGGGCGTACGCGAGCATCTCGCGGTCCCGGTACCGCCACGGGTACATGTTCTCGACCGCGAACCGCACATCCGTCTCGTCCGCCATCCGCCAGATCCCGGTGACGAAGTCACGGGCGTACTGCCGCTGCCAGCGGAAGGGCGGATGGACGACGACGGTCGACGCGCCCAGCTTCTCGGCGGCGGCCCGCGCCCGCTGGAGCTTCACCCAGGGGTCGGTGGACCAGACCCGCTGGGTGATCAGCAGACAGGGCGCGTGGACCGCGAGCACCGGGACCCCGTGGTAGTCGGAGAGCCGGCGCAGGGCCTCGATGTCCTGGCTGACCGGGTCCGTCCAGACCATGACCTCCACACCGTCGTACCCCAGGCGCGCGGCGGTCTCGAAGGCGGTCGCCGTCGACTCCGGGTAGACCGAGGCCGTCGACAGGACAACCTTCACGTCGGGGGTGCGCGCTGCTGGATCTGCCACGGGAAACAGGGTACGGGGCCCGGGGCCTAGGCAGCGGGGAGGTGGTCCAGGCGGCGGAGGATCACGCCCTCGCGCAGGGCCCAGGGGCAGATCTCCAGTTCCTGGGCGCCGAAGAGGTCCATGGCGCCCTCCGCGACCAGGGCGCCGGCCAGCAGCTGGCGGGCGCGGCCGAGGGAGACGCCGGGGAGGGCGGCGCGCTCCTCGACGGTCATGGCGGCGAGTTTGGGGACCCAGTCCTGGAGTGATTTACGGCTCAGTTCGCGCTGGACGTACAGACCGTCCGCGTCACGGGCGGCGCCGGCGATACGGGCCAGCTGCTTGAAGGTCTTGGAGGTGGCGACGATGTGGTCCGGGCGTCCGAAGCGGCTGAACTCGCCGACCGTGCGGGCGATCTCGGTACGGATGTGACGGCGCAGGGCCCGCACGTCCTCGGCGGTGGGCGGGTCGCCCGGGAGGGAGGCGGCGGTGAGGCGGCCGGCGCCCAGGGGGAGGGAGACGGCGGCGTCGGGCTCCTCGTCTATCCCGTAGGCGATCTCCAGGGAGCCGCCGCCGATATCGATGACCAGGAGCTTCCCGGCGGACCAGCCGAACCAGCGGCGGGCGGCGAGGAAGGTGAGGCGGGCCTCGTCCGCGCCGGTGAGGACCTGGAGGTCGACCTCGGTCTCGGCGCGGACGCGGGCGAGGACGAGATCGGCGTTGGTGGCATCCCGGACGGCGGAGGTGGCGAAGCTGAGGACCTGCTCACAGCCCTGGTCCTCGGCGGCCCGCACCGCCCGGTGGATGGTTTCGACGAGCCGGTCGACTCCCGCCGGGCCGATGGCGCCGTCGGGGGCGAGCAATTCGGCCAGGCGCAGCTCCGCCTTGTGCGAGTGGGCGGGGAGGGGGCGTGCGCCGGGGTGCGCGTCCACCACCAGCAGGTGCACCGTGTTCGAACCGACGTCGAGGACTCCGAGTCTCATGCACCGAACGCTACTGCGAGAGCGGACATACCCTTGCCCTGTGCCAAAGACGAAAAAGGCGAAGCAGGGCAAAGCCGGGCCCCCGAAGACGATCCAGGGCGACGAGAAGGGGCTGGACTTCCCCCGGGCGTGGGTGGAGTTCCCCGACCCGGCCGACGACGAACAGGTATTCCGCTGCGATCTGACCTGGCTGACCTCCCGGTGGAGCTGCATCTTCGGCAGCGGCTGCCAGGGGATCGCGGCGGGGCGCGCGGACGACGGGTGCTGCACGCTGGGCGCCCACTTCTCCGACGAGGAGGACGAGGAGCGGGTCGCGGAGCATGTGGAACGGCTCACTCCGGACCTCTGGGAGTTCCACGGGGTGGGGACGGACTCGGGATGGGTGGAGGAGGACGAGGACGGTGAGCGCCAGACGCGCCGCTGGAAGGGGTCGTGCATCTTCCAGAACCGGCCCGGGTTCGCCGGGGGCGCGGGGTGCTCGCTGCACATCCTCGCGCTGCGGGAGGGGCGGGAGCCGCTGGAGACCAAGCCGGATGTGTGCTGGCAGCTGCCGGTGCGGCGGACGTACGACTGGGTGGAGCGGCCGGACGACACGAAGGTGCTGAAGGTGTCGATCGGGGAGTACGACAGGAGGGGGTGGGGGCCCGGGGGGCATGATCTGCACTGGTGGTGCACTTCGGCGACGTCGGCGCATGGGGCGGGGGACGCGGTGTATGTGACGTATCGGCCGGAGCTGATCGAGATGATGGGCAAGGAGGCGTACGAGGTGCTGGCCTCTCTGTGCGAGGCGCGCCTCGCGACGCAGCTTCCGCTGGTGGCTCCGCATCCGGCGGACGGTTAGTTCTTGGCGGCGGGCTGGGGGGGGCTCGCGGACCGGGGGCCGCAGGGTGCGGGGTCCTGTGGTGCGGGGTCCGTCCTCAAACGCCGGACGGGCTGGATTTGCCTGACCGGCTGGGGATGCTCGGGGCGCCCGGGGTGCGGGGTCCGTCCTCAAACGCCGGACGGGCTGGATTTGCCTGACCGGCTGGGGATGCTCGGGGTGGGCTGAGGTTGCTCGGGGTGGGGTCAGGGGGTGGGGGAAGGTGGGGGTGGGGAAGTGGGTGGGGGTGGTGGGGAAGGAGACACGGACAGGGAGGGCGAAGGAGGCAGCGGCGAGGACGGGGCCGGGGAGAGCGACGTGGCGGGTGCGGAAGGGGGCGGGGCGCCCTCGCCCCGCAGGGGGATCACCTCGCCCGCCGGATTCACCCCCACACGCGCCCTCCACTCCCCCACCGGCTCCCCCTCCCCGACCCCCACCCGCACCGTCACCTCCTCCCCCGGCCGCAGCACCCCCGAGGTCCTGCTCAGCCGCACCCACGAGGCGTCCGTCCACACCGTCCACCGCACCGGCGCGCCGCCCGAGGCCCTGAGGGTGATCCGGGCCGTCTCGCCGGTGGTCTCCGACGCGACCGTGAGCCTGCCCGGGCGGACCGGCGGCGCGGACGGGGCCGTACCGGCGACTCTCCCCGGGCCGGACGGGGAGCGGGGGTCCGCCGTGAAACGGGGGCCCGGTTCTCCGTCCGGGCTGCCCGCGTTCTGGTAGCGGTCGTACTCCTCCCCCGGCACCCGGTCGCTCTCCGTGGCGCTCACCGGGGTCCCGTCGTGCCGCCCCTCCCCCGCCGGCGGGGCGCCCCGGTAGGCCGCCCACAGCGCCAGGACCGGCGCGGCCACCACCGTGGCGACGACGGTGGTGGTCACCGCGCGGGCCCGCAGCCGGTCGCGCCGGGCGGCGTGGTCCTTGGGGTCGAGCGGGAAGCCGGTCGGGCCGAAGCGGGGGGAGCCGGCCCGCCCCCGGGGGCCGTGGCGCGGCGAGAGACAGCCCGCGCTCCGGGGCGCGGGGACCAGCGGCAGGGTGTCGGGGGTGACCTGGGACCCCGGCCAGGGCCCGTCCGCCCCGGCCCGCTCGGCCGCGCGGCGGCAGCGGGGACAGTCGTCGACATGCCGGACCAGCTCGGTGCGCAGGGCCGTGGAGAGCAGGACCCGGTGGTCCCCGGCGAGCCGGGCGACGGTGGGACAGCCCCCGGTCTCCACCACCGCGAGCGCCGCCCGGGTGCGCTCCACCTCGCAGGCCGCGGCGGCGAGCAGCTCCCGGGCGGAGAGCGGGTCGAGGCCGAGCACGGCGGCGACCTCCCGGGGGGCCAGGCCGTGGCGCACCGCGAGTTCGAGGGCGTCGCGCTGTTCGGGGGAGGTGCCGGCCGCCTCGGGCCAGGCGAGGAGCGCCAGCTCGGCGCGGCGGAGCTCGGCGGTCGCCTCGGGGACGCGCGGCCGTTCCTCGGAGACCGCGGGCCGGCCGGTGTGCGCGCCCCGGCGGGCCCGGCGCTGTTCGGCCAGCCGCCGCAGACAGGCCCAGCGGGCCAGCGCGTACAGCCAGGCCTTGCGCTCGGCCTCGGGTGCGGGGCCGCGCCCGTGGTGGCGGTCCGCGACGGCGAGCACCTCGCCGAGGAGGGCGGTCGCGGCGTCGTGGTCGCAGAGCACGGAGAGGCAGTAGGTGAACAGCCCGTTGAGATACGGCTCGTAGCGGGCCGGCGACCGCTGCGGCGCGGGTCGTGGAGCACGCCGGCCCGAGCGGGGTGCGCCGTCGGTCTGTGTGGGTGGTTCCAGCCTGCTGCTCATCACGCCGAGACCGTAGGCGCAGGGCGGCACCCGGTTCGCACCTCTTGAGCGGTTTTACTTCTTACGGGTGAACAGTTCGCTCGATGGGGTACAGGTGGCGGCGTTTCCTTCCCGGATGACGCGTGTCACCTCTCCTCGCCGTGCGGGTGCACGGGGGTGCGGGGCGGGCGGGGGCCGCGCTGTCAGTGGGCACCGCTACGGTTTCCGCATGGCTGCCCGTACGAAGACCGCAAAGGACCGTCCGTCCTACCGCTGCACCGAGTGCGGATGGACCACGGCCAAGTGGCTCGGCCGCTGCCCCGAGTGCCAGGCCTGGGGGACGGTCGAGGAGTACGGCGCGCCCGCCGTGCGGACCACCGCGGCCGGCCGGGTCTCCACCGCAGCCCTCCCCATCGGCCAGGTCGACGGCCGGCAGGCGACCGCCCGCTCCACGGGCGTCGCGGAGCTGGACCGGGTGCTGGGCGGCGGTCTGGTGCCCGGCGCGGTGGTGCTGCTGGCGGGCGAGCCCGGCGTGGGCAAGTCCACCCTGCTGCTCGATGTCGCCGCGAAGGCCGCGAGCGATGTCCACCGCACCCTCTATGTCACCGGCGAGGAGTCGGCGAGTCAGGTCCGGCTGCGCGCCGACCGGATCGGCGCCCTGCACGACCACCTCTATCTCGCCGCCGAGACCGATCTCTCCGCCGTGCTGGGCCATCTGGACGCGGTCAAGCCCTCCCTGCTCATCATGGACTCGGTGCAGACCGTGGCCTCCCCGGAGATCGACGGGGCGCCCGGCGGCATGGCGCAGGTCCGGGAGGTCGCGGGCGCGCTGATCCGCGCCTCCAAGGAGCGCGGTATGTCCACGCTGCTGGTGGGCCATGTCACCAAGGACGGCGCGATCGCCGGGCCGCGGCTGCTGGAGCACCTCGTCGATGTGGTGCTGCACTTCGAGGGGGACCGCCATGCCCGGCTGCGGCTGGTCCGGGGCATCAAGAACCGTTACGGGGCGACCGACGAGGTCGGCTGTTTCGAGCTGACCGACGAGGGGATCAACGGCCTCACCGACCCCTCGGGCCTCTTCCTCACCCGCAGGGACGCGCCGGTGCCCGGCACCTGTCTGACGGTGACACTGGAGGGCAAGCGCCCTCTGGTGGCCGAGGTGCAGGCGCTCACCGTCGATTCGCAGATCCCCTCCCCCCGGCGCACCACCTCGGGTCTGGAGACCTCCCGGGTCTCGATGATGCTCGCCGTGCTGGAGCAGCGCGGCCGGATCACCGCCCTCGGCAAGCGCGACATCTACAGTGCGACGGTCGGCGGGGTGAAGCTCTCCGAGCCGGCGGCGGATCTCGCCATCGCGCTGGCGCTGGCGTCGGCCGCCACCGATTCCCCGCTGCCGAAGAACCTGGTGGCCATCGGCGAGGTCGGCCTCGCGGGCGAGGTCCGGCGGGTCACCGGCGTACAGCGCCGGCTGGCCGAGGCCCATCGGCTCGGCTTCACCCACGCCCTGGTCCCGGCCGACCCCGGCAGGGTCCCGGCGGGGATGACGGTGACGGAAGTGGCCGATGTGGGTGAGGCTCTCGGAGTGCTTCCGCGCGGCCGGAAGCGGGGGCAGGATGAGGGCTCCGGGGGTGCCTCGGGCGGGGCTCCGCGCAGAGAGCGGGCGGAGGCCCCACGGGGCGGCGACACTCGCCGGTAGACTTTGCCCTGGTCTCGCCCATCCGTACGAGCCGGAGGAGTGCAGTGGCAGCCAACGACCGGGCATCAGCACCCGGAAAGTCCGGCGCGGGCTCCGGCAACGAAGCACTGATCCGCGCCGCCCTGAGCGCGGTCGCTCCCGGCACCGCGCTCCGCGACGGCCTGGAGCGCATCCTGCGGGGCAACACCGGAGGGTTGATCGTCCTGGGCATGGACAAGACCGTCGAGTCGATGTGTACGGGGGGCTTCGTCCTGGACGTGGAGTTCGCCGCCACCCGGCTGCGCGAGCTGTGCAAGCTGGACGGCGCCCTGATCCTCGACAAGGACGCCACCAGAATCCACCGGGCGGGGGTGCAGCTGGTGCCGGACGCCTCGATCCCCACGGACGAGACCGGCACCCGGCACCGCACGGCCGACCGGGTCTCCCGCCAGTGCGGCTTCCCGGTGATCTCCGTCTCCCAGTCGATGCGTCTGATCGCGCTGTACGTGGACGGGGAGCGCCGGGTCCTGGAGGAGTCGGCCGCGATCCTCTCCCGGGCCAATCAGGCGCTGGCGACCCTGGAGCGGTACAAGCTCCGCCTCGACGAGGTGGCGGGGACGCTCTCCGCGCTGGAGATCGAGGACCTGGTCACGGTCCGGGATGTCACCGCCGTCGCCCAGCGGCTGGAGATGGTCCGCCGGATCGCCACCGAGATCGCCGAGTACGTCGTCGAGTTGGGCACGGACGGCCGGCTGCTCTCGCTCCAGCTCGACGAGCTGATCGCGGGAGTGGAGCCCGAGCGGGAGCTGGTGGTGCGCGACTATGTGCCCGAGCCGACCGCCAAGCGCTCCCGCACGGTCGGTGAGGCGCTCTCCGAACTGGACGCCCTCACCCACACCGAGCTGCTGGAACTGCCCATAGTGGCGCGGGCGCTGGGGTACAGCGGCTCTCCCGAGACCCTGGATTCGGCTGTCTCGCCCCGCGGTTACCGGCTGCTGGCGAAGGTGCCGAGGCTCCCCGGAGCCATCATCGAGCGGCTGGTGGAGCACTTCGGGGGGTTGCAGAAGCTGCTCGCGGCGAGCGTGGACGACCTCCAGACCGTGGACGGCGTCGGCGAGGCCCGAGCGAGGAGTGTCCGGGAGGGGCTGTCCCGTCTCGCCGAGTCCTCCATTCTCGAACGGTACGTGTAGCGGGCCCGGGCCCTTTCCGTTCCCCGCGACAGCGCGCACGACGGGCACGACGCGCACGACGGGCACGACGGGCGGAGGCCGCCACGGATCTTCCGTGGCGGCCTCCGCGCTGTGCCGGGGCGGGGGTGGCTCGTCAGTCCTTCGCTCGTCAGTCCTTCTTGAGGACGAAGGAGCGCTGGCTCATCGGCTCGCCCGGGAAGCGCAGCTCGACCAGATAGGTGCCGGCGGGGACCGCGCCGGCCGGCGGGGTCGCGCACCGGGGCTCGCTCATCCGGCGGTCCCACTCCACGGTGTGGGTGATCGTGGCCTGGGCGGGGACCCGGAGCAGCAGGCTGCCCCCGGGGCGCGGGCAGTCCTTCGACGACCACACCTCCTCGGCGGCGTTGTCCCGGATGGTGAGGACCGCGCCGGCGGGTCCGAGGTCCGCCTTGCAGTCGGTGGCCGAGGTGTTGCGGGCGTTGAGCCGGAAGGACGGCTTCTGGTCCGGCGCGTAGTCGTTGCGGGTGGTGAGGGTCAACTCCAGTGCGCCGGAGGGGCAGTCGGGCAGGGGGGAGCCGGCCCGGACCCGCTGGCCGGCCGGGCCGCCGGAGCCCGCGCCGCCGCCGGAGCCGCCGGAACCCTCCGTACCGCTGTCGCCGGAGCCGCCGGGACCACCGGAGCCGCCATCCGAATCGCCACCCGGGCCACCGCCCGAACCGGCGTTTGCGCCGCCGCCGGGGCCGGTGGAACCACTGCCCGGGCCGCCGGGGCCGGGGCCGGTGCCGTCACCGGCGCCGGGCGACGTACCGGAGTCCGGGCCACCGGAGTCCTCGCGCCCGCCCGGCTGTTCGCTGATCGCGGGGCCGGAGCGGGAGGGGCCCGGCTCGATCGTCGAAGGGGCCCTGCTGGAGGCGCCGTTGGCGTTGTCGTCGTCGCCCCCGCCCCCGCCTCGGGTGCTGAGCGCCCAGATGCCCAGCAGCAGGAGCAGCGCGGCCAGGGCCAGCGCGATGGCCCTCCGGCGCCAGTAGATGGAGGAGGGGAGCGGCCCGATCGGATTGCGCAGAGATCCCACGTACCAAACTCTACGAGAGAACCCGGCCAACTCCGGTCCCACCCGCCGCCTACGCGCCAAGTTCTGCTGATCATCATCCCGGATGGGCCCCGGTCACCCCCTCCTTTCGTCGGGGGCGGCGGTGGACGATCGCTGCGGGTGACGGTTCGGGTCCGCCGGGTACGGTCAGTGATCATGGACAGCAGCATCACCCGCGGCCTGTACCGCGACATCACCGAACTGGCCGAGTCGTCCCCTTCCTGGGTCCAGCACCTCGCCGGGGTTTGGACCGAGGCCGGGCTTCTGGTCTTCGGCGCGCTCTTCCTCACCGTCTGGTGGCGGGCGCGCGCGCAGAGCGCGTCCGCGATAGCCGTGGCCGTGCTCGCCCCCCTGGCGACCGCGGCCGGATATGTGATCAGCGAATCGCTCAAGACGGTGTTCGACGAGGAGCGCCCGTGCCGGACGGTGACGGACGCGGCGGCGTCCCTGGTGGCCTGCCCGCCCACCGGGGACTGGTCCTTCCCCAGCAATCACGCCTCGATCGCGGGGGCGGCGGCGGTCGCGCTCGCCCTCGCCCGGCCGGTGCTGGTGTGGGCGGCCGTGCCGATGGCGCTGCTGATGGCGTTCTCCCGGGTCTTCGTGGGGGTGCACTATCCGCACGATGTGATCGTCGGCATGGTGCTCGGCGCGGTGGTGGCGGCGGTCCTCATGGTCCTGCTCGCCCGCCCGGCGTCGTCGCTCCTGGCCGCGGTGCGCACGAGCCGGTACGCCCCGGTGGTCTGGTTCGCGGGTCCGGGTCCGGGTGCGTCGGGGCGCGGCTGACCCTCCGGCCGGGCCACCCGAACGGCCCCGGGCGCCCGGGAGCCGGCGCGTACATCCCTCCGCCGCTTAGCCCACCCGTCCGGAGCGTATGCACCACCGGCTCCCCCGGTCGTGCCAGGATCGTCAGTGCCATGACTGACACCACCACAGACCTCGCCCCCGCCGACGCCGCCGCCCTGCACACTCCCGTCATCGCCTGGTTCGACCAGCACGCCCGCGATCTGCCCTGGCGCCGCCCCGAGGCGGGCGCGTGGGGGGTGATGGTCAGCGAGTTCATGCTGCAGCAGACTCCGGTCAGCCGGGTGCTCCCGGTGTACGAGCAGTGGCTGGCCCGCTGGCCCCGGCCCGCCGATCTGGCGGCCGAGGCCAGCGGGGAGGCCGTGCGCGCCTGGGGCCGGCTCGGCTATCCGCGCCGCGCGCTCCGGCTGCACGGGGCCGCGCAGGCGATAACGGAGCGGCACGGCGGCGATGTGCCCAGCGACCACGCCCAGCTCCTCGCGCTGCCCGGGATCGGCGAGTACACCGCGGCGGCCGTCGCCTCCTTCGCGTACGGGCAGCGGCACGCCGTCCTGGACACCAATGTGCGGCGGGTGCTGGCCCGCGCGGCGACCGGTATCCAGTACCCGCCGACGGCGACGACCGCGGCGGAGCGCAAGCTCGCCCGTGCGCTGCTGCCCGAGGACGAGGGGACGGCGTCGCGCTGGGCGGCGGCCTCGATGGAGCTGGGCGCGCTGGTGTGCACGGCCCGGAACGAGGACTGCGCGCGCTGTCCCATCGCGGCGCGGTGCGCCTGGCGGCTGGCCGGGAAGCCCGCCCACGAGGGCCCCGCCCGGCGCGGCCAGACCTACGCGGGCACCGACCGCCAGGTGCGCGGCAAGCTGCTGGCGGTGCTGCGGGAGGCGCACGGCGAGGTGCCGCAGTCGGCGCTCGACGCGGTCTGGCACGAGCCGGTGCAGCGGGCGCGGGCGCTGGACGGGCTGGTGGCGGACGGGCTGGTGGAGCCGCTCGCGGAGGGGATGTACCGGCTGCCGGGGTGAACCGCCCCGGCAGGGCGCCCCCGAACCCCGCCCCGGCGCACCGGCCTGGACGGCCAACCGGGACCACCAGCCCGGTGCCGTCGGCCCGCCCGGGCCGGGCCACCAACCTGTGAGCGCCCGTCCGTACGGCCAAGCCACGCGCCCAGCCGGAGGCACCCGTCCCGGGCCACCGGCCTGTACGGCCGGCCCGGGCACCACCGGACCGTACGATCCGCCCGGACCACCGACCCGTACACCCGGCCCCGGGCCACCGGCCCCGGGGGCACCGGCCCCGGGCCACCGGGACGCACGGCCGGGTCCGTGACCGCCCCGGGCGTACGGCCAACCGTGCCCCAGCCGGAGGCACGGGCACACCCGGCCCCTCGGGGCGAAGCCCCGTATTCCCCACCGAACCGGCCGTGAAACATTCGCTGTTACACAACCGATGGATGGCCGTGCGCCCGCCGACGGCTTCCCCGCACAGCGCCGTGACAACTGCTCCGTAACTTCTGACGTAACGGAACGCGGTGCTTGTCACGGGGACGGAGGCGGTTGGAATGGCGCACGGCGAGGTGCTCGGCTTCGAGGAGTACGTACGCACCCGGCAGGAGGCGCTGCTGCGCAGCGCCCGGCGGCTGGTCCCCGACCCCATCGACGCCCAGGATCTGCTGCAGACCGCGCTGGCCCGCACCTACGGCCGCTGGGACGGCATCGCGGACAAGTCCCTCGCCGATGCCTACCTCCGCCGGGTGATGATCAATACGCGGACGGAGTGGTGGCGGGCGCGCAAGCTCGAAGAGGTGCCCACCGAGCAGTTGCCCGATGCCTGCGTCGAGGACGGCAGTGACCAGCGCGCGGACCGTGCCCTGCTGATGGACGTGCTGAAGGTGCTCGCCCCCAAGCAGCGCAGTGTGGTGGTGCTGCGTCACTGGGAGCAGATGAGCACCGAGGAGACCGCTGCCGCTCTGGGCATGTCGGCGGGTACCGTGAAGAGCACACTGCACCGGGCGCTGGCGCGGCTCCGTCAGGAGCTGGAGAGCCGGAACCTGCAGAGCGGTGAGCCGGCGGGCCGAGGGTTCGGCGGCCGGGTTCCGGAGGGCAGGGTTCCGGAGAGCCGGGTTCCGCAGGACGGGGCGCTGGGTCTGGGGGATCTGGACCGGGGTCTCGACACCCGTGCGCGGGAGCGCGGCACGGCCTGCGGGGTGCGGCGGCGGAGTGACGACGAGTGGGGGCAGGAGCGGTGCGCGGCCTGACAGGCCAGGGGGGCAGTCCGCGGGGCGGCCCAGGGAACGTCCCGGACGCCGGACCGGGGGGCGCGAGCCCTCCGGGCCGGCGTGTTCGCGGGTCCCGGGTGGCGGGCGCGGCGGCCATCGCCGTGTTCGCCGCCCTCGGGCTGCTCACGGGCTGCACCACGGGCGGCGGCGGGGTCAAGGACGAGGGCTCGGCCCAGGCCGAGGCGGTGGCCAACCCGAACGCGACGGGTCCCGACACGGACGGGGCGCCGAAGGACACCTCCGATGTCGACCCGGTGAAGCTGATCAAGAACGATCCGGAGGTCGACGCGCGGGTCAAGGCCGGTCTCAAGCCCTGCACCCGCGGCGACTACCCGATCGACACCACCCACGGGAACATGACCGGCGGCGCGGTGCCGGACGTGGTGGTCAATGTGATGACCTGCGCCGACGGGGTCGGTCTCGGCACCTATGTGTACCGGGCGAGCGGCACGACGTACGAGAATGTCTTCACCTCCGAGGAACCCGCGGTCTACGCGAACATCGACCGGGGCGATCTGGTGGTGACCCGGCCCGTCTACACGGAGCGCGACCCGGTGGCCTCGCCGTCCGTCGAGGAGATCACCACCTACCACTGGTCGGACGGCCGGTTCACCAAGCTGCACTGGGTGCGCAATGAACTCGGCCGGACCGCCGACGAGGACGAGTTCACCGACCCCGAGCCGACCGATCCACCCCCGAGCGAGAACTGAGAGCACCGGATGGCCGACACCCATGTGCTGTTCGTCGAGGACGACGATGTCATCCGTGAGGCGACCCAGCTCGCGCTGGAGCGGCACGGCTTCGTGGTCACCGCGATGCCGGACGGGCTCCTGGGCCTGGAGGCGTTCCGCGCGGACCGCCCGGACATCGCGCTGCTCGATGTGATGGTCCCGGGGCTCGACGGGGTGAGTCTGTGCCGGCGCATCCGCGACGAGTCGACCGTGCCGGTGATCATGCTCTCGGCGCGGGCCGACTCGATCGATGTGGTGCTGGGCCTGGAGGCCGGCGCCGACGACTATGTGACCAAGCCCTTCGACGGCGCGGTGCTGGTCGCCCGTATCCGGGCGGTGCTGCGCCGCTTCGGCCACGCGGGCGGCGGCGCTCCCGCCGACGGCGGCCAGAACGCCCAGGGCGCGCTGCTGACCTTCGGCGATCTGGAGGTCGACCCGGAGGGCATGGAGGTGCGGAAGGCGGGGGCGCCGGTCGCGCTGACGCCGACCGAGATGCGGCTGCTGCTGGAGTTCTCCTCGGTGCCCGGCACCGTTCTGTCCCGGGACAAGCTGCTGGAGCGGGTCTGGGACTACGGCTGGGGCGGTGACACCCGGGTGGTGGACGTCCATGTCCAGCGGCTGCGCACCAAGATCGGCCAGGACCGGATCGAGACGGTCCGCGGCTTCGGCTACAAGCTCAAGGCATGAGGCGAGGCATGAGCCCGGCGGGGCCGCGCGGGAGCGCGGTATGAAGCGGCTGATCCTGCGCACCGGGGTCCGCTGGAAGATCAGTATCGCCATCGCCACCGTGGGCGCGCTCATCGCGGTGGCGCTGAGCCTGGTGGTGCACAACGCCGCGCGGGTCTCGATGCTGGACAACGCCCGCGATGTGCAGCTCCAGCGCGTCCTCGTCACCCAGCAGCGGGGGTTCGACAAGCCCAAGAACAAGGACCCCCGGTACAACTTCAAGGTCAACGATCCCGCGCTGCCGGCGGAGCTGAAGCGGCTCATGGAGCAGAAGCGGCGCGGCAGCTTCGTGGAGGACCGGCACGACGGCCCGCCGGAGATCTGGGCCGCCGTCCCGCTCGCCAGCGGGGATGTGCTCTCGCTGCGCACCGAGTTCTCCGGGCGGAGCGCGGTGATCCTGGAGGATCTGGACCGGGCGCTGATGATCGGTTCGGCGTCGGTGGTCTTCGGCGGCTGTGCGCTGGGGGTGCTGATCGGCGGGCAGCTCTCGCGCCGGCTGCGGAAGGCCGCCGCGGCGGCGGCCAATGTCGCCCAGGGCCATACGGGCAGCCGGGTCCGGGACGCGATCGGCGGTTTCGTCCGCGATGAGACCGATGATCTGGCGCAGGCCATCGACGCGCTCACCGACGCCCTGAACGCGCGGATCGAGGCGGAGCGGCGGGTGACCGCCGATATCGCCCATGAGCTGCGGACCCCGGTGACGGGGCTGCTGACGGCGGCCGAGCTGCTGCCGCCCGGCCGGCCGTCGGAGCTGGTGCGGGACCGGGCGCAGGCGATGCGGACCCTGGTGGAGGACGTACTGGAGGTGGCCCGGCTGGACAGCGCGTCGGAGCGGGCGGAGCTTCAGGAGATCGCGCTCGGGGAGTTCGTCACCCGGCGGATAGCGGTGCTGAATCCGGATGTGCCGGTGCAGGTGGTGCACGAGTCCTGGGTGAACACCGACCCCCGGCGGCTGGAGCGGATTCTGCTGAATCTGCTCACCAATGCCGCGAAGTACGGCAGGTCGCCGGTGGAGGTCACGGTGGAGGGCCGGGTGGTGCGGGTCCGTGACCACGGCCCCGGTTTCCCGGACGCGCTGCTGCGCGAGGGCCCGAGCCGCTTCCGTACGGGGGCGAGCGACCGGGCGGGCACGGGCCACGGTCTGGGGCTGACGATCGCGGCGGGCCAGGCGCGGGTGCTGGGGGCGCGGCTCACGTTCCGCAACGCCGCGGCGGCGAAGGGTGCCGATCCCTCGGTGGAGAGCGGGGGCGCGATCGCGGTGCTCTGGCTGCCGGAGCACGCTCCGACGGTGAGCGGCAGCTTCCCGATGCTGCCGGCGGCGGACGGGCGGGCGGGGACGGACGGGCGGGCGGGAGCCTGAGCGGCGCGCGCGGGGCGCGGGCACCCGGGCTGAGCGGGGGCGCGGAGAGCGTACGGAGACGGGCACGGCCCCCGGTGCGGTGTGCACCGGGGGCCGTGCCCGTCTGGGTCACCGGGCCGCTGGGGAGCGCGGCGATGTGTCAGAGGGTGATGCCCTCGGAACGCAGGTGGGCGACCGGGTTCACGGCGCTGCCGTAGTTCGGGGTCGTCCGGATCTCGAAGTGGAGGTGGGGACCGCTGGAGTTGCCGGTGTTGCCGGACAGGGCGATCTGCTGACCGCCGGAGACCTGCTGGCCGATCTTCACATCCACGCGGGAGAGGTGCGCGTACTGGGAGTAGGTGTTGCTGTCGTGCTTGATCACGACGGCGTTGCCGTACGCGGGACCGTCACCGGCGCCGTTCGGGCCGGCCTTCACGACGGTGCCCGGACCCACGGACTTGACCGAGGTGCCGGTGGGGACGGCGAAGTCCTGGCCGGAGTGGTTGCTGGCCCACATGGCCCCGCCCTTGCCGTAGGTGGCGCTCAGGACGTACTGGGACAGCGGCTTGGACCAGCCACTGGCGGACTTGGCGGCGGCGACCGGCTTGGCGGTGACCTTGGTGGCGGCGGCGGCCTTGGACTGGGCCTTCGCCTGGGCCGCCACCGCGCTGGAGGTGCTGGCGGCGGCGGGCGCCGTGGCCTGCACGCCGGTCTCTGCGGCGAACGCGGCCCCTGCGCCGAGCACCGTCGACGCTCCCAGACCTGCCGCCACGACGGCGGTACGGGTACGGAGAGCGGACAGGCGGGGACGACGAGAAGTGACACGCATACGGGGGAGCCTCCGGGCAATAAGGGACCCGGCACGGGAGGCGTGCCGGGATGTGTTGGCCATCCCTTGGTAACCGATCCGCCCACTTCACCTCAAACACCCCAACTACGACATTACGTCGTAGCGGGAGCGCCGGGAATCAAACCCTTGACACCTTCTGTCCTAGATCGTCGATCTCGCTGGACATCGAGGGGAACGGATATCCGGAAACGGGTTTATCCGCATGCCGGGGCCAAGGGGGTGCCCCATCCCGCGGTGATCGGTCCCGGCTCCGTCCGCCCGGGACCAAAGTCCCGGGGCCCGGCACGGCGGGGTCCCGCGCCCGGCCCGGAAGAGTGCTCCTAGGGGGGCTAGTAGGGCCGGATCGGCCTGTGTGCCTTGTCACCGGGGGGCCCTGCGGCGCTGTGGGCCGGGTCACGCGAACACCGGCCCGAAAGTGGCCTGGGCCACTAATCTCGGGCCGGGACGAAGGGGGTTGGGGCGGATGGGGCTCAGCGCTTCGCGACGCGTGGTGGCGGTGCACGGCCGGCGGCAGGGCACCGGGGTGCTGCTCGACCCCAGACACATCCTGACCTGCGCACATGTGGTCGGAGACGGGACGACGGCGGAGGTGGTCCACCCCGAGACCGGGCAGCGGACCCGCTGTGCGGTGGTGTGGACGGGCACCGCGGACGCCACCGACGCCGCGCTGCTGCGCGGGGAGAGCGAGGTGATCCCGGCGGCCGGGCTCGGCCGGCTCCGCTGGGGCCGCCCGACCGGGGACGATCCCCTGCCCGGCTGCCAGGCCATCGGCTTCCCGCACCACCAGCGGTACGGCGGGCGCACCACCACCGGCCCGCGCGATGGGGAGGGACAGCGGTCCCGGAGGCTGGACTTCGGCCAGTACCGGGGCAGCGTCCTGCCCGTCGCGGGGCGGCTGCGGGGTGCCCTCACCTTCTGGCTCGACCACTCCCCCGGCGCGGTGCCGCCGCGCGGCCCGGTCCCGCTCGCCGGGCTCTCCGGCGCCCCCGTCTTCGCCGGTCCCGTCCTGCTGGGCATCGTCGCCCGGGTGCGGGAGACGGAGGGGCAGCAGCACCTGGAGACCGTGCCGCTGGAACCGGTCCGCAGGGCCCTTTCCGGGGAGCCGGGGCCGGAGGCGGAGGCGGAGGCGGAGGCGGAGGCCGCGCCGGGGGCGGGACGGCCGGGGCTCGTGCCCGGGCGGCCGGGAGCGGGACGGCCGGGACTGGTGCCGGGGCTGCCCCGGCTGGAGAAGGTCTCCGGCTTCGACCCCCGGGACGGCGCCTTCGAGGAGCGGTACACCGGGGCGCTCCGGGCCCAGTACGCCAAGACGGAGGTCTTCGGCATCGACGAACTCGGCATCAGCGAGTCGAGCTGGGACCTCGACACCGCCTATCTGAGCCTGGAGGCCACCCGCCCGGGGGACGAGGAGATCCTCTGGTTCACCGGCCACGGCACCCCGCAGACCGCACCGCCCGACCCCCGCCCCGGACCCCGGCGGGTGGAGGAACTCCTCGGGCTCAGCCGGCGCACCCTGCTGCGCGGCGAGGCCGGCGCGGGCAAGACCACCCTGGTGTGGTGGCTCGCCGCCCACGCCGCCTGCGGAACCCTCCCCGCCGAACTGGACCGGCTCAACGGACTGGTGCCCTTTGTCGTCCCGCTGCGCGCGGTGCGGAACCGGGGCGGCGCGTTCCCCGGCCCCGACGCCCTGGCCGAGGTCGCCGAACTCCCGGTCGGCCGCGCGCCCGAGGGCTGGGCCGAACGCGTCCTGGACTCCGGCCGCGCGCTGCTCCTCGTCGACGGCTTCGACGAACTCCCCCAGAACGCCCGCCCCCGGGCCCGCGCCTGGCTGACCGGGCTCCTGCGGCGCCACAGCGACATCGACTGCCTCGCGACCGTGCGCCCCGGCGCGGTGGAGGCCGACTGGCTCACCGGCGAGGGCTTCGCCGATCTGCTGCTCCTGCCCATGAGCGACACCGACATCGACGCCTTCGTCACCGCCTGGCACGGCGCGGCCCTGGTGGAGTACGCCGCGCTGGACCAGGCCCGTATCGACGGCGAGGCCCGGCGGCTGAACGAGCTGGAGCGGGAGCTGCACCGCGAGTTCGCCGGCCACCGCGTGCTGCGGGACCTCGCCCGCACCCCGCTGCTCTGCGCCGTCATCTGCGCGCTCCACCGCAAGCGCCGGGGCCGGCTGCCGCGCAGCCGCTGGGAGCTGTACCGGGCGACGCTCGACATGCTGCTGGGCAAGCGGGACAGCGAGCGTGGCATCGGCACCCCCGAGGGGCTGGCCATCGAGGTCGACGAACACAAACTGCTGCTCCAGCACATCGCCGTATGGCTGGTGCGCGGCGGCCAGAGCCAGCTCACCCCCGGCGAGGCCCGCACCCAGATCGAGCGGGCCGTGGCCGCCATGCCGCAACTCGCCGAACAGGGCGACTCCCAGCAGATCCTGACGCATCTGCTCAACCGCAGCGGTCTGCTCCAGCAGCGCACCGGGGACACCGTCCACTTCATCCACCGCACGTTCCAGGACTATCTGGCCGCCAAGGAGTTCGCCGACACCGACAGCGTGCGGGAGCTGTGCCTGCACGCGGACGACGAGCAGTGGCAGGACGTCGTCCGGCTGTCGGTCGGGCACTTCGAGCGGCGGGTGGGCCGGCTGATCGAGCAGCTCACCGAGGCCGGTGACAGAAACCCCGGGGGCCGCTCCGTCCACATCCTGGCCATGGAGTGCGCCGCGTCGGCCGTCTTCCTCGACGAGGGCATCCGGGCGGAGGCGGAGCGGCGGATCAGGGAGCTGATGCCGCCCCGGGACGCCCGGGAGGCCGCGGCGCTGGCCGCCGTCGGCCCGCCGGTCCTGCCGCTGCTGCCGGGCC
Source organism: Streptomyces sp. NPDC001985 (assembly GCF_040296845.1). NCBI lineage: Bacteria > Bacillati > Actinomycetota > Actinomycetes > Kitasatosporales > Streptomycetaceae > Streptomyces > Streptomyces sp. NPDC001985. Next base: position 34,432 of record NZ_JBEOYB010000044.1, on the reverse strand, counting down.
CCTCGGGCGACTGGACGGCGGACGAGGCCGTCATCGAGACGATCGCGCTGGTGGGCGGGGAGAGCGCCATGGAACGGCTGCGGGAGTTCACCGGCCGCCCCGACCACACGGTGCGCCAGGCCCTGGTGAGCGCCTGGAGCGGTTTCCCGGCCGGGCCGTACGCCCGCGAGGTGCTCTCCCGGGTCGAACTGGACGATGTCGTCGTCCATGTCGTCAACGACGGCCAGCTGCGGGAGCTGCACCGCTGCGGGCCCGTCCCCAGGCTCTGGTTCCACGGCAACCACCGCCCGGAGGCCCTCCGGGCGCATCTGCCGCGCACCGGGCTCACCGAGCTGTCCCTCTTCAGCAACCACGAGCTGACCTCGCTGGACTTCCTGGCGGACCACCCCGGCGTGGAGGAGCTGTCGCTGGTCGAGTGCACCGGGCTCGGGTCGCTGGCGGAGCTGTCGGACCGCGTCTTCGACTGGCTGATGGTGGATCTGCGGACACTGGACCTGCCCGGCCGCCCGCCCCGCACCCGGAGCCTCTATGTCTCGGGCCGGACCGGCTTCTCGTACGGGAGTCTGCGCCGCTGGAACCGGGTGGAGCGGCTGATCCTCCCCGCGCCCGTCCATCTGCCCACGCTCATCGGGACCGTGCGGGAGCTGCCCGCGCTCACCATGCTCTGTCTGGCGTCCGGCGCCACGCTCGACCTGGGCGCGGTCCCGGAGGCCCCCGGCATCACCCATCTGCTGCTGGAGGGCCTGGGCGAGCCCCTCGACACCGCAGGGCTGGCGCGGGCCTTCCCCTCCCTCACCAGGTTCGACGCGATGGTCGCGGAAGTCCCGGAGTACACCGTCGATCTGACGGGGCTCCACCGCCTCCCCGGGCTGAGCGTCGGCATCCGCCACGAGCCCGGCACCCGGCTGACCGTGATCGGGGGCGAGTTCCTCGGCGACCGGCTGGAGGCGGGCCCCGACACCTGACCGCCCGGACGCCGCCGGGCCGCCGGGGGGGGCGTGTGGTCCGGCCGGGGGCACGGACCGGCCGGGGCGGGAGGCCGGATCGGGCCGGGCGGGGCGGGAGGCCGGATCGGGCCGGGCGGGGCGGGAGGCCGGATCGGGCCGGGCGGGGCGGGAGGCCGGATCGGGCCGGGCGGGGAAGCCGGACCGCGCCACGGGGAACACCGGGTCGTCCGCCTCCCTTTCCGGGCTCCGCCGCATCCGGGATTCTCCTTCCATGACCAGCCACGAGAGAACAACGACCGAGACCCGCCGCCCCCGCACCCGCCCCCTGCTCGGCTCCGCCGTCTGCGTCCTCGTCTCCGCCCTCACCCTCACCCTGAGCGCCCCCGCCGGGGCCGGACCCTCCGACAGCGGGCTGAAGGGAGCCGTCGACACGATCCTCGCCGACGCGCGGCTGGACGGCGGGGCGTCGAGCGTCGTCATCGCGGACGCCGTGACCGGGGAGCGGCTCTACCAGCGCGCCGGGACCGACCGGCTGATGCCCGCCTCCAACACCAAACTCCTCACCTCGGCCGCCGCCATGGCCCTCCTCGGCCCCGACCACCGGTACACCACCGAGGTGCTCTCCCCCGGCCGCCGGGACGGCTCGACGCTCCGGGGCGATCTCCATCTGCGCGGCAGCGGCGACCCCACCACCCTCCCCGGGGATTACGACCGGCTCGCCGCCGACCTCGCCGCGAGCGGAATCCAGCGCGTCACCGGACGGCTGATCGCCGACGACACCCGCTTCGACACCGAGCGCCTGGGCCGGGGCTGGGCCGGCGACGACGAGTCCTCGTACTACTCGGCGCAGATCTCGGCGCTCACCGTCGCACCCGACACCGACTACGACGCGGGCACCGTGATCGTCGAGGCGGTGCCCGGGGCGAAGGCGGGCGACCGGCCGAGGATCACGGTCACCCCGCGGACCGACTACGTACGGATCGACAACAGCGGCACCACCGTCGCCGCCGGAGGGTCCGACACCCTCGCGATCGCGCGGCGGCACGGCGGCAACACCGTCACCGTCAGCGGGAACATTCCGCTCGGCGGCAGCGCCACCAAGGAGTGGGTGACGGTCTGGGAGCCCACCGGCTACGCCGCCGCCGTCTTCTCCGACGCGCTCGCCCGCCACGGGGTGCGGATCGGGGACGACCCGCGCCTGGGCCGCCCCACCCCCGCCGGCGCGCGCGTCCTCGCCTCGCACCGGTCCATGCCGCTGCGGGAGCTGATGCGTCCGTTCATGAAGCTGTCGAACAATATGCACGCCGAGGCGCTGATCAAGACCATCGGGCACGAGACCGCGGGCCGGGGCACCTGGAGCGCCGGGCTGTCGGCCGTGAACGCCCGGCTGCGGGAGGAGGGTGTCGATACGAGCACCCTGCGCCAGGCCGACGGCTCGGGTCTGTCCCGGATGAACGTCGTCCCGGCCGAGCAGTTCGCCCGGCTGCTGCTGTCGGTGCGGGACGCCCCCTGGTACGCCGACTGGCATGCCTCCCTGCCCGTGGCCTGCGCCCCGGACCGGGCCGTCGGGGGCACCCTGCGGACCCGGATGTGCAACACCCCCGCCGCGCTCAACGCCCGCGCCAAGACCGGGTCGCTCACGGGGGCGTCGGCGCTCTCCGGCTATGTGAAGGACGCCGCCGGCCGGGAACTCGTCTACGCGATCGTCCTGAACAACTACCTCGCCCCGTCGGTGAAGAGCGTCGAGGACGCGATCGTGGTGACCCTCGCCCGCTCGGACACGGCCGCCGGCACCATCGCGTCCGTCGCGCCCCGGCCCCCGGATGCCACAAGCACCCCGGACGGCGCATCGGGCTCGGCGGATGCCCCGGGCCCGGCGGGCGCCCCGGATACCGGGACCGAGTGCGCCTGGCGGAAGCCGCGACTCTGCTGAAGGCCCCGCCGGCACCGGACGGGAAAAAAGGGGCTGCCCCGGGTCCGTACGTCTCCGTACGCATCCGGGGCAGCCCCTGTGCGGCCGTGCGGGGCACGGCCGCTCGGCCTACGCCTCCTTCGAGAGGTTCGGTCCGGCGCCGCCGGCCGCCTGCTCGATCGGCGGGACGTCGGGCAGTGCCGCCTTCTCCTCGCCGCGGAAGGTGAACTTCTTCTGGTCACCCTCGCCCTCGGAGTCCACGACCACGATGTGACCGGGGCGCAGCTCACCGAAGAGGATCTTCTCGGAGAGGATGTCCTCGATCTCCCGCTGGATCGTCCGGCGCAGCGGCCGGGCGCCCAGCACGGGGTCGTAGCCCTTCTTGGCGAGCAGCGACTTGGCCGAGGGGCTCAGCTCCAGGCCCATGTCGCGGTCCTTGAGACGCTCATCCACCTTGGCGACCATGAGGTCGACGATCTGGATGATGTCTTCCTCGGTGAGCTGGTGGAAGACGACCGTGTCGTCCACACGGTTGAGGAACTCGGGCCGGAAGTGCTGCTTCAGCTCTTCGTTGACCTTGACCTTCATCCGGTCGTAGTTCGACTTGACGTCGCCCTGCGCGGCAAAGCCCAGGTTGAATCCCTTGGAGATGTCCCGGGTCCCGAGGTTGGTCGTCATGATGATGACCGTGTTCTTGAAGTCCACGACGCGGCCCTGGGAGTCGGTCAGCCGACCGTCCTCCAGGATCTGCAGAAGGGAATTGAAGATATCGGGGTGGGCCTTCTCGACCTCGTCGAACAGGACGACGGAGAACGGCTTGCGGCGGACCTTCTCGGTGAGCTGGCCGCCCTCCTCGTATCCCACGTATCCGGGAGGGGAGCCGAAGAGCCGGGAAACCGTGTGCTTCTCGCTGAACTCCGACATGTCGAGGGAGATCAGCGCGTCCTCGTCGCCGAAGAGGAATTCGGCGAGCGTCTTGGACAGCTCGGTCTTACCCACACCGGACGGACCGGCGAAGATGAACGAGCCGCCGGGGCGCTTCGGGTCCTTCAGACCCGCCCGCGTACGGCGAATGGCCTGGGAGAGCGCCTTGATGGCGTCCTTCTGGCCGATGACGCGCTTGTGCAGCTCGTCTTCCATGCGCAGCAGCCGGGAGGACTCCTCCTCGGTGAGCTTGAAGACGGGAATGCCGGTCGCCGTGGCGAGGACCTCGGCGATCAGCTCGCCGTCGACCTCGGCGACGACGTCCATGTCGCCGGCCTTCCATTCCTTCTCGCGCTTGGCCTTCGCGGCGAGGAGCTGCTTCTCCTTGTCGCGGAGCGAGGCCGCCTTCTCGAAGTCCTGGGAGTCGATCGCCGACTCCTTGTCCCGGCGGACACCCGCGATCTTCTCGTCGAACTCGCGGAGGTCCGGCGGCGCGGTCATCCGGCGGATGCGCATCCGGGAGCCGGCCTCGTCGATCAGGTCGATCGCCTTGTCCGGCAGGAAGCGGTCCGAGATGTAGCGGTCCGCGAGGGTGGCGGCCTGGACGAGCGCCTCGTCCGTGATGGAGACCCGGTGGTGGGCCTCGTACCGGTCGCGCAGACCCTTGAGGATCTCGATGGTGTGCGGCAGCGAGGGCTCCGCGACCTGGATGGGCTGGAAGCGGCGCTCAAGGGCCGCGTCCTTCTCCAGGTGCTTGCGGTACTCGTCCAGCGTGGTGGCGCCGATGGTCTGGAGCTCACCGCGGGCGAGCATCGGCTTGAGGATGCTGGCCGCGTCGATCGCGCCCTCGGCGGCGCCCGCCCCGACGAGCGTGTGCAGCTCGTCGATGAACAGGATGATGTCGCCGCGGGTGCGGATCTCCTTGAGGACCTTCTTCAGGCGCTCCTCGAAGTCACCGCGGTAGCGGGAGCCGGCGACGAGCGCGCCGAGGTCCAGCGTGTAGAGGTGCTTGTCCTTGAGGGTCTCGGGCACCTCGCCCTTGACGATGGCCTGCGCCAGGCCCTCGACGACCGCCGTCTTGCCGACGCCGGGCTCGCCGATGAGCACGGGGTTGTTCTTGGTGCGGCGGGAGAGCACCTGCATGACCCGCTCGATCTCCTTCTCGCGCCCGATGACCGGGTCGAGCTTGGATTCGCGGGCCGCCTGGGTGAGATTCCGGCCGAACTGGTCCAGGACCAGGGAGGTCGAGGGCGTGCCCTCGGCGGGGCCGCCGGCGGTGGCGGCCTCCTTGCCTCCCGAGTACCCGGAGAGCAGCTGGATGACCTGCTGCCGGACCCGGTTGAGGTCGGCGCCCAGCTTCACGAGGACCTGGGCGGCGACGCCCTCGCCCTCGCGGATCAGGCCGAGCAGGATGTGCTCCGTGCCGATGTAGTTGTGGCCCAGCTGAAGGGCCTCGCGGAGCGACAGCTCCAGGACCTTCTTGGCACGGGGGGTGAAGGGGATGTGACCGGACGGGGCCTGCTGGCCCTGACCGATGATCTCCTCCACCTGCTGGCGGACCGCCTCGAGCGAAATCCCGAGGCTCTCCAGGGCCTTAGCGGCGACACCCTCACCCTCGTGGATAAGGCCCAGGAGGATGTGCTCGGTGCCGATGTAGTTGTGGTTGAGCATCCGGGCTTCTTCCTGAGCCAGGACGACAACCCGCCGCGCGCGGTCGGTGAACCTCTCGAACATCGTTAATCGCTCCTCAGAGCGGTCAGGCAGTAAGGGGTCGGTCCCCTCCCTGTCCTTCCGCAGCTTAGTCCCGCAAGCGGGGACCGCTCATTCCAACTGCCGACACCCGTCTGTGGCCTCCTGACCCCTGAACGCCGACAACTGCTCCAACCCGATGGTGCGAGACGATGTTCCCGCAGGCCAGACCATTAGCCCCGGCAGAAGTACGCCGATGGCGAACGTGAGACCGCCCTGCGAGCGTGTCGCCCCTCCCCACTAGGAATGTCTTACCCGCAAGCACGGACAGTCCATGCGGCGCGCACCCCGTCCCTCAGCTACGGGCGAACAACATTGCGCCCGTGTACGCATCCGGGCACCCCCCGATCCGACACCCTGTGCGAGCCATCCCCCACTCTGCGTAACTCGCGGCATCGCTCAGGAGTTCCCGGACCATGACATCGAATCCCCCGGCCGGCGCTCCGGCCGTCCCGCACCTCCCGCGCCTCCCCCAGCCCCGCTCGCCCGCCGATGACGCGTACGGGCCCTGGGCGCGGTGGTACGAGCAGACCCTCGGCTGGGCGGTGGCCGACGGCGCTCCGCCGTGGCTGCGCACCGGGCTGCGCTTCGACGTGCTGGAGGTGCCGTCCGCCGCCGGTGCGGCCGTGCTGCGCCGCGGTGTGCCCACCGGGCCCGTGGCGGCGGCCGGGGGGCGGATGCGGCTGTGGGTGGCCGCGGGCAGCGCGGAGGAGCTGCCGGGGCTGCTCGACTGGCTCCAGTGGGGCGGGATCGCGCTGGAGCTGACCGCGCTCGGAGCGGGAGGGCGGCTGGCCGCCCCGCCCCCACCCGGCGGGACCGGCTCCGGGGGGACCGCCGGCTGGCTGCGGCCCCCCGTGCCGGGTCGCGAGGTGGAGCCGACGCTTCCGGCCCTCGCCCCGTTCGGGCGCGGTACGGGAGCGGGCCGGGGCAGCAGCCCCGATCTGGCACGGCTCCTGGACGCGGTGGCGACGGAGTGCCACCGGGCCCGGTTGCTGCGGACCGCCGCGCCGCCACATGCGGAAACGACTACATGTACGAACCCGTACGAATACGCAGCGTGTGAATACTCGGCCGATTAAGAGCCCGCTGCTCAGCCGTTCGCCTTCTCGTACGCCTCGCGAACCGTGGCCGGGACGCGGCCGCGGTCGTTGACCTCGTAGCCGTTCGCCTTGGCCCACGCGCGGATTTCCGCGGTGTCCTTGTTGCCGCTCGCCGCCGCACGGCCCTTGCCGCGCCCGGAAGCCGCCCGGCCGCCCGTGCGCCGGCCGCTCTTCGCGTACGGCTCAAGGAGACCGCGGAGCTTGTCCGCATTGGCGGTGGTGAGGTCGATCTCGTAGGTCTTGCCGTCCAGCGCGAACGTCACCGTCTCGTCCGCCTCGCCGCCGTCGAGGTCATCGACAAGAAGGACCTGAACCTTCTGTGCCACCGGATTTCCTTTCATCGAAAATGCAGTACGCGGAAAGGAAACCGCTTTTCCCGGAAAAACACAAACCCTTGGCAGAGGTTCAGAACCGCGAGAACGCGGGAAACGTGCGCGATTCGGACATAGGGATCTGGCCGGTTGCCCCGGAAGTGGTGATCACAGGTGCAGAAGCATCCGGCTGTTGCCCAAGGTGTTCGGCTTCACGCGTTCGAGCCCGAGGAACTCCGCGACACCCTCGTCATAGGAACGCAGCAGCTCGGCGTAGACATCTGTGTCGACCGGGGTCTCGCCGATCTCCACGAAGCCGTGCTTGGCGAAGAAGTCGACTTCGAAGGTGAGGCAGAAAACCCGGCGGACCCCGAGCCAGCGCGCTGTGTCCAGCAGCTTGGCCAGGACCTGATGGCCGATGCCGTGGCCCTTGTAGACGGGATCGACGGCGAGAGTGCGCACTTCCGCGAGGTCTTCCCACATGACGTGGAGTGCGCCGCAACCGGCGACTGTACCGTCATCGTCGCGTTCGGCGACCCAGAACTCCTGGATCGACTCGTAAAGAGTGACGGTGGCTTTGTCGAGGAGGATGCCTTCACCCACGTACGGGTCCACGAGCCGGCGGACCGCTGCCACATCGCTGGTCCTGGCGCGGCGGACGGTGATGGCATTTGGCGCGGGATAAGACATGCGGTGACGCTATCGCCCCGGGGAGGTCCCCGCGTCGGCGGGCCGGTCGCCCGGGAGTTCGCCGTCATCTCCCGGTTCCGCGGCATCTTCCGCTTCGCCGGCGCCTTCCGGTTCCGCGCGGCCGGCTTGCGGGGTCTCGCTCACCACGTCGCCCTGAACGATACGGACCGCGGCTTGGAGCGCTTCGCGCTGCTCGGGCGACATCATCCCGAAGAAGGCGACGAGGGCGGCGGCCGGGTTGTCACTCCGGGACCAGGCTTCGTTCATGAGTGCCGCGGAGTAGGCGGCGCGGGTGGAGACCGCCGTATATCGATAGGCGCGGCCCTCGACTTCCCTGCGGACCCAGCCCTTCTGATGGAGATTGTCCATTACCGTCATGACGGTCGTGTAGGCGATGGACCGTTCCTGCTGAAGGTCTTCCAGGACTTCCCGGACGGTGACCGGCCGGTTCCATTGCCAGACCCGGGTCATGACGGCGTCTTCGAGGTCTCCCAATTGGCGGGGCACATTGCCACCATAGTGGTAGAAACCAGAATTCTCGGTAATGACATAACAAAAAGGACGTACGGACGACCGGAAGGTCTGCCGTACGTCCAGCCGCCGCGCGGCCCCGCGCGACCGCGCGGGCGGGCGGGTGTCGGGCGGGTGTAACGCGGGGGTCACTCGGCGTTGCGGGAGGGGGCGGGGGTGTGGGCGGCCTCGGCGCGGGCGATCACGGCGTCCGCGATGGCGTCTTCCTTGGCCTTGTTCGGGCCGCCCTGGCTCTTGACGATCGTCACGATCAGAGCGGTGAAGAGAGTGGCCATCACGACGGGCGGCAGCAGGGCGGATACGTAGTCCATGGCTCACAGGGTAGCTAGCCCGCGGCGCGCTGCTCCGCCGGGGGGACGGGGCGGCGGCGGGGCGGGAAGACCTCGGACGGCTTGGGGACCGGGCGTTCGCCGGGCGCGGAGGGGGTGGGCTGCGGCTTCGCCGGTTCCGGGGCGGGCCGGGGTTTGGGCTTCGGCCGGGGTTCGTCGGCGGCCCGCCCGCCGGGGAGCGCCAGCAGCCGGGTGCGCGGGGCGGGGGCGGCGCGGTGCCGCGCGGGGTGTACGGACCGGGCCCGCGCGGTCCGCTCCAGCAGGGCGGCACCGACCGGGCCGCCGCGGAGGGTGCGCAGGGCGGCGAGGTCCTCGGGGAGGGGGTCGTAGCCGGCGGCCAGGGCGTCCTGGAGCAGCTCCAGATAGCTGACGGCGGAGCCGGGGAGGGCGTGGCGGTAGCGGGCGAGGTCGGCGAGGAGGAAGTCCCGGAGGCGGGCGGCCTCGCGGGCGGCCTCGTCGAGGGAGTCGGCGAGGCGGAGGCAGTCCTGGAGAGCGGGGGCGGGGAGGGGGGTGGGGGTGGGGTGGAGGGCGACGGCGAGGGCGAGCCGGAGCACACGCAGCTCGTCTGCGCTGAGGGCCATGCCGCCGCGGGAACCGTATGGCGTGGGCATGGGGCGACGATACGTGCGAATTGCCCGTAATCGCCCTAATCCCTCCCTCGGGCGCGCCGCGCCCCCCTGCCCGGACCGCCTCCCGGCCCGGGCCCGCGCCGGTGCGGGTGTCCTGTGGCGCGGGGTCCGTCCTCAGGCGCCGGACGGGCTGAATCTGCTCGGGTCACCCGTCACCCGAGGTCCGTCCTCAAACACCCGACCGGCCGGGAATGCCCGGGCCACCCGTGGTCCGGGGTCCGTCCTCAAACGCCGGACGGGCTGAGGTTGCTCCGGGCATCCGAAGTGCGAGGGGCGGCTCTGGGCGCCCGACGGGCCAGGGATGCTCCGGGCGTCCGAAGTGCCAGGGGCGGCTCTGGGCGCCCGACGGGCCAGGGTTGCTCCGGGCGTCCGAAGTGCGAGGGGCGGCTCTGGGCGCCCGACGGGCCGGGGATGGCCGGGGCGGACGGGCCCGGGATAGCCGGGGCGGGGGGCTACATGCGGGCCAGGTTGCGTTCGTAGACCAGGCGGAGGCCGATCAGGGTGAGCCAGGGCTCGTGCTCGTCGATCTCGGAGGACTCACCGAGCACCATCGGCGCCAGCCCCCCCGTCGCGATCACCGTCACATCCTCCGGGTCCCCCGGCGCCAGCTCCTTCTTCATGCGGCGGACCACCCCGTCCACCTGCCCCGCGAACCCGTAGATGATCCCCGACTGCATCGCCTCCACCGTGTTCTTCCCGATCACACTCCGGGGTCGGGCCAGCTCGATCTTCCGCAGCTGGGCCCCCTTCACCCCGAGCGCCTCGACCGAGATCTCGATGCCGGGGGCGATCACCCCGCCCGTGTACGCCCCGGCGGTGCTCACCGCGTCGAACGTGGTCGCGGTGCCGAAGTCCACGACGATCGCCGGCCCCCCGTACAGCTCGACCGCCGCGACCGCGTTGATGATGCGGTCGGCGCCGACCTCCTTGGGGTTGTCCATCAGGATCGGCACCCCGGTCTTGATCCCGGGCTCGACCAGGACCGCCGGGACGTCCCCGTAGTAGCGCCGGGTGACCTCGCGCAGCTCGTGCAGGACCGAGGGGACGGTGGAGCAGATCGCGATCCCCTCGATCCCGTCGCCCAGCTCCACCCCGAGCAGCGGATGCATCCCCATCAGGCCCTGGAGCAGGACCGCCAGCTCGTCGGCGGTGCGGCGGGCGTCGGTGGAGATGCGCCAGTGCTCGACGATCTCCTCCCCGTCGAAGAGGCCGAGCACCGTGTGGGTGTTGCCGACGTCAATGGTCAGCAGCATCAGGCGTCCGCTCCCCTCGGCCGCAGGTCGAGACCGATGTCCAGGATCGGGGAGGAGTGGGTGAGCGCCCCGACCGCGAGATAGTCGACGCCGGTCTCCGCGTAGGCGCGGGCGTTGGCGAGGGTGAGCCGGCCGGAGGACTCCAGTACCGCGCGGCCCGCGACGAGGGCCACCGCCTCCGCGACCTGGGCCGGGGTGAAGTTGTCCAGCAGGATCAGGTCGGCGCCCGCCTCCAGCACCTCGCGCACCTGGTCCAGGGTGTCCACCTCGACCTCGATGGGCAGGTCGGGGAAGGCCGCCCGGACCGCCTTGAACGCCGGGGCGACACCGCCCGCCGCGACCACGTGGTTGTCCTTGACGAGCGCCGCGTCCGCGAGGGACATCCGGTGGTTGGCCCCGCCGCCGCACCGCACGGCGTACTTCTCCAGGGCACGGAGCCCGGGGGTGGTCTTGCGGGTGTCGCGGACCCGGGCCCCGGTGCCCTCCAGGGCGTCCGACCAGGCGCGGGTGGCGGTCGCGATGCCCGAGAGCCGGCAGAGGAGGTTGAGTGCGCTGCGCTCGCCGGTCAGCAGCTCACGGGTGCCGGCGGTGACGGAGAGCAGCTTCTGCCCGGCCTCGACACGGTCGCCGTCCTGGACATGGCGCTCCACCTCGAACTCGGTGGTGACGATCACCGAGAGCACGGCCTCGGCGATCTGGAGCCCCGCGACCGTACCGGCCTCGCGGGCGGTGAAGTCGCCGGTGGCGACGGCGTCCTCGGGGACGGTCGCCGCGCTGGTCACATCGGAGCCGCCGTCGAGGTCCTCACCGAGCGCCAGATGCGCGACATCCTCGACCTGTACGGGGTCGAGTCCGGCCGCGACCAGCAGTGCGGCGAGTGCCGGATCGAGCCCGCACTCGTACATCTCCTCACCGCCGGCGTCCTCGGCGCAGCCGCAGGAGTCCCCGCAGCCGAGCTGGATCAGCGGTACGTCCGCGGGAAGCGGACGGTCTTCGGGCGTGCTCACGGCTTTGGCTCCCTGGGGACGGTGGGTGGAAAGGCGGTGCCGTCGGTGCGGGCGACGACGAGCGAGCGGTCGGGTGCGGTACGGATCACCAGGTGGTGGCGCGAGCCGGGGTCGTCCCGGTCGGGGTGGTCCTCGCGCCAGTGGCAGCCGCGGGTCTCCTCGCGCTCCAGCGCGGCGGCGACCAGCACCCGGGCCACGCACAGCAGATTGGTGGTCTCCCAGGAGTCGACACCGGGCTCGGCGGCCTTGGCCGAGCCGCCCGGGGCATCCGGGGCGTCCGGGGCGTCCGGGTGGTCCGGGTGGTCCGCCGCCGCCTCCCGGTCGACCCGCTCCAGGTCGCGGGCCGCGGCCCGCAGGCTCCCGGCGGAGCGCAGGACGCCCGCTCCCTGGGACATGATCCGCTGGATGCCGGGGCGGGACTCGGGGGCGATCAGCGGCAGTACGGAGGGGTGCGCGGGGGCGGCCGGAAGGGGCGCCGGGAGGGGCGCGAGCCCGGCGATCCCGGCGGCGATGCGCTCGGCGAAGACCAGGCCCTCCAGGAGCGAGTTGGAGGCGAGCCGGTTGGCGCCGTGGACTCCCGTGCAGGCCACTTCGCCGCAGGCCCACAGCCCGGGGACGGTGGTGCGGCCGTGGAGGTCGGTGCGGACGCCCCCGGAGGCGTAGTGGGCGGCGGGCGCGACCGGGACGGGCTCGGTCACCGGATCGATGCCGTGGGCCCGGCAGGCCGCCAGGATGGTGGGGAACCGCCGCTCCCACATCTCCGCGCCGAAGTGGCGCGCGTCGAGGTACATGTGGTCCGCGCCCTGCTCGCGCATCCGCCGCATGATGGCCTTGGCGACGATGTCGCGGGGCGCGAGTTCGGCCAGCTCGTGCCGGCCGAGCATGAAGCGGGTGCCGGAGGCGTCGACGAGATGGGCGCCCTCGCCCCGTACCGCCTCGGACACCAGCGGCTGCTGGCCCTCCGCCTCCGTGCCGAGGAAGAGCACGGTGGGGTGGAACTGGACGAATTCGAGGTCGGAGACCTCCGCCCCGGCGCGCAGGGCGAGGGCGACGCCGTCGCCGGTGGAGACGGCGGGGTTGGTGGTGGCGGAGAAGACCTGGCCCATGCCGCCGGTGGCGAGGACCACGGCCGGGGCGTGGACCGCCCCGACGCCGTCGTGCTGGCCCTCGCCCATCACATGGAGGGTGACCCCGGCGGTGCGGCCCGTCGCGTCGGTGAGCAGATCCAGGACCAGGGCGTTCTCGATGGTGCGAAGACCGGCGGAGCGGACCGCCTCGACCAGGGCGCGGGAGATCTCGGCGCCGGTGGCGTCGCCGCCCGCGTGCGCTATGCGGCGGCGGTGGTGGCCGCCCTCGCGGGTGAGCGCTATCGCCCCGGTGTCCGAGGTGTCGAAGCGGGCGCCGGTGCCGATGAGCCGGCGGACGGCCCCGGGGCCCTCGGTGACCAGGGCCCGCACCGCGTCCTCGGCGCAGAGGCCGGCACCCGCGACGAGGGTGTCGGCGAGGTGCTGATCGGGGGTGTCGCCGTCGCCGAGCGCGGCGGCGATGCCGCCCTGGGCCCAGCGGGTGGAGCCGTCGTCGAGCCGCGCTTTGGTGACGACGACGGTGGTCAGCCCGGCGGCGGCGCAGCGCAGTGCGCAGGTCAGGCCGGCGACGCCGGAGCCGACCACGACGACATCGGCGGTGATGGCCCAGCCGGGGGCGGGGGCCGCCAGCCGTATGCCCGGTGCGGAGCCCGGGTTCCGGTCCGTGGTCACGAGGCGGCTCCGAAGCTGAGGGGGAGGTTGTCGATCAGCCGGGTGGTGCCGACACGGGCGGCGAGGACGAGGATCGCCTCGCCCCGGTGGCCGTCGGGCACCTCGGTGAAGGTGGCCGGGTCGATCAGCGCCAGATAGTCGAGGGTGAGGGGCGGAGTGGCGCGGGTGGCCTCCTCCAGGACGGCCCGGGCGGCGGCGCGCACCGCGTCCGCCCCGCAGGGCGCGGCCTGGGCGACGGCGGCGGCGTCGGCCGCCGCGCGGGCCTCCCCGAGCGCGGAGAGCGCGGCGGCGCGGGCGAGGGTGCCGGGGACGGCCTCCGCGCGGGCGTGCAGCGCCTCCTGTGCGGCGAGCCGGTCGCGGGCGGCGAACAGGGCCCGGGAGAGGGCGAGCGCGGTGATCCGCTCGGCGGGCGAGAGATAGCGGTTGCGGCTGGAGCGGGCCAGCCCGTCCTCCTCGCGGACGGTCTCGACGCCGACGATCTCCACCGGGAAGTTCAGATCCTGGACCATCCGGCGGACCAGGGCGAGCTGCTGGGCGTCCTTCTCGCCGAAGAAAGCCAGGTCGGCGCGGGTGAGATGGAGGAGTTTGGCGACGACGGTCAGCATGCCGTCGAAGTGGCCGGGGCGGCTGGCGCCCTCCAGCAGCTCCCCCATGGGGCCGGCGGCGATCCGGACCCGGGGCTCCCCGCCGGGGTAGATGTCGGCGGCCGACGGCGCGAAGACGATATCGGCGCCGGCGGCCCGCGCGGTGGCGAGGTCGGCGTCGAGGGTGCGCGGATAGCGGTCGAGGTCCTCGCCCGCGCCGAACTGGAGCGGGTTCACGAAGACCGTGACCGTGACGGAGCCGGTGGGGCCGACGCGGTCGCGGGCGGCGGCGATCAGGGCGGCGTGGCCCTCGTGGAGGGCGCCCATGGTCATGACGACGGCGGTACGGCCCGGTGCGGCCCGGTCGCGCAGGGCGCGGGCCAGCTCGCCGGCGGTCGGTACGAGAGTGAACTCCCGGCTGGTCCCGGTCATGGCCGTGTCTCCTCCGCCAGCACGCCGAGGAGGTCCTCGGCCAGTTCCGGTTTGAGGAGCCCGTGGGCCAGGGCCCGGTCGGCGGTGGTGCGCGCCATCGCGAGATAGCCGGGGACGGCGCCGGGGGCGTGCCTGCGCAGCTCGGCGATGTGGGCGGCGACGGTGCCGGCGTCGCCCCGGGCGACGGGGCCGGTGAGGGCGGCGTCCCCGGAGCGCAGGGCGTTGTCGAGCGCGGCGCCGAGGAGGGGGCCGAGCATCCGGTCGGGGGCGGTGACGCCGGCGGTGCGCAGCAGCTCCATCGACTGGGCGACCAGGGTCACCAGGTGGTTCGCGCCGAGGGCGAGCGCCGCGTGGTAGAGCGGGCGGGCCTCTTCCGCGATCCACTCGGGCTCCCCGCCCATCTCGATGACGAGCGCCTCGGCGGCGAGCCGCAGCTCCTCGGGCGCGGTGACGCCGAAGGAGCAGCCGGCGAGCCGCTGGACGTCCACCCCGGAGCCGGTGAAGGTCATCGCCGGGTGCAGGGCGAGCGGGAGGGCGCCCGCGCGGGTGGCGGGGGCCAGGACCTGTGCTCCGTACCGTCCTGAGGTGTGGACCAGGAGCTGACCGGGGCGGACGGCGCCGGTGTCGACGAGGCCCTCGACCAGGGCGGGCAGCGCGTCGTCGGGGACGGTGAGCAGCACCAGCTCGGCGCGGGCGAGGACTTCGGCGGGGGTGTGGAGGGGGACGCCGGGGAGCAGCTCGGCGGCCCTGCGGCGGGAGGCGTCCGAGACGCCGGAGACCGCGACGGGGCGGTGGCCGGCGAGCTGGAGCGCGGCGGCGAGCGCGGGGCCGACGCGGCCGGCGCCGACGACGCCGACGGTGAGCCGGGCGGGGCGGTCCCGCGGGTCGAGCGGTTCGTGTGGTGCGGTGGGGGTCACGCGGTGCCTTCCGTTCCAGTCCGCGGCGGGTACCGGACGATGTGCCCGTCATGCTACGCCAGCACCGCATACGCCCCACGGGTTGTCCACAGGCTGTGGGCGATGATCGGGGGATGGCCGATACAACGGAGAACGAGACGAGCGGTGCGGCGGGCAGGACGGCGGAGGAGGCGCTGCGGTATCGCAGACTGGCCGCCTGGCGGAGGTCCGAGAAGCTGTTGTGGACGGGTCCTGCGGACCGTTCCCTGCGGTCCCGGCTGACGGAGCTGGCGTCGGGTGGGGACGGGATCTGGGACATGGACGACCACCCGGACATCTACGGCGGCGGGACGGTCGCGGAGCTGGAGCGGCGGACGGCGGAGCTGCTCGGGTTCCCGGAGGCGGTGTACTTCCCGACGGGGACGATGGCGCAGCAGGTGGCGCTGCGGTGCTGGGCCGGGCGGACCGGGAACGCGACGGTGGCGCTCCATCCGATGGCCCACCCCGAGGTGCACGAACGGGGCGCCTTCGAGGCGCTGAGCGGGCTGCGCACCGTCCATCCGACCCGGGAGCGCAGGCTGCCGACGGCGGCGGAGGTGGCGGACTTCGAGGAGCCGTTCGGGGCGCTGATGCTGGAGCTGCCGCTGCGGGACGCGGGGTTCGTGCTGCCGGAGTGGGAGGAGCTGGTGGCGGTGGTGGGAGCGGCGCGGGAACGGGATGCGGTGGTGCACTTCGACGGCGCGCGGCTGTGGGAGTGCGCCCCGCACTTCGGCCGCCCGCTGTCGGAGGTGGCGTCGCTCGCGGACAGTGTGTACGTGTCCTTCTACAAGTCGCTCGGCGCGCTCTCGGGCGCGGCGCTGGCGGGCCCCGCCGAGGTGATGGCGGAGGCGAGGGCGTGGCGCCACCGCTACGGGGGGCAGCTGTTCCAGCAGTACCCGGCGGCCCTGTCGGCGCTGCTGGGCCTGGAGCGCGAGCTGCCCCGGCTGCCGTCGTACGTCGCCCACGCGAAGCGGGTGGCGGCGGCGCTGGGGGAGGGGCTGCGGGAGTCGGGGGTGGGGTGGTATCGGGTGAACCCGGGGGTGCCGCAGACGCATCAGTTCCAGGTGTGGCTGCCGTACGAGGCGGAGGTGCTGAACGAGGCGGGGGTGGGGCAGGCGGAGGAGACGGGGGTGACGCTGTTCCGGGTGTGGTGGGGGGAGGGGGGTCCTCCGGGGGTGTCGGTGACGGAGGTGACGGTGGGGGCGCCGGGGCTCGGGTGGGACGGGTGCGCTGTCCGCGCGGCCCTGGCGGACTTCCTCCGCCGAGTGCCCCCCACCACCTGAGGCGCCCCCACCCCGGTCCCCACGGTGTGCGGGGCCCGCCCTCGATCACCCGGCGCCCGTGGTGCGGGGTCCGTCCTCACCGGACAGGCCGACACGCACCAGCTCGGGCACCCGGGGTGCCGGGTCCGTCCTCAAACGCCGGACGGGCTGGGGTTGCTCGGGCTACCCGTGGTGCGGGGTCCGTCCTCAAACGCCGGACGGGCTGGGGTTGCTCGGGCTACCCGTGGTGCGGGGTCCGTCCTCAAACGCCGGACGGGCTGAAATTGCTCGGGTCTCCCGTCACCGGGGGTGCGTCCTCAGACTCCCCCAGAGCTGACTCCGGGAGGTACCCCCAGACACGCTGAGGTTGCTCGGCTCCGCCGATGGGCCGAGGCACAAGAACCAGCCCCTCCGGCGATTGAGGAGCGGGGGCTCGGGGGCCGGCCCCCGACCGCGGCCCGCAGCATGCGGGGTCCTCTGGCACAGGGTCCGTCCTCAAACGCCGGACCGGCTGGGGTTGCCGGGGCCCGGGGGGCCGATTGACGGCGGGCGTCAAGTGGGGGGCTTTCCGGGGCGTCCGACCCCCACCATGGGACCCGTGAGCGTCACCATCGACATCAGCGGCCTCCCCCCGGAGCGCGTCGTCTTCGAGATATCCCCCCTCGCCGAACTCGGCGTGGCCCTGCACGCCCTCGCCGAGCCCGGCCACCACCCCGGGCTGCACGGCTGGGCCACCGCCACCTCCGCGTCGCTCAAGCCCGACCTCGCCGACCGGCTCTGCGAGGCGGACTTCCTCTGGCGGACCACCTTCTCCGATGTGTTCATGCCGTTCGCCGGACCTCGCTCCGGCACCCCCTCCCCCTCCCCCTCCCCCACCCTCGCCGGGGACCTCGACCTCCTCGACCGGCTCGACGACGACACCTTCGTCTCCGCCGCCCTGGAGTTCACCTGCTCGGAGCGGTACAGCCGGGGCGGCCCCTCCGCCCTGCGCGACCCCGCCCGCCGCGACCGCGCCCTGGAGCTGGCCGCCTTCCGGGGCCCTCGCCAGCTCGACTTCACCCGGCGGCTGCTCGACGACCCCACCGCCGTGCGCGCCTGGGTCCGCCGGCTCTTCGAGGACTGCGACGAGGCCTTCTTCGCCGACACCTGGCGCCGGGTCCTCCCCCAGCTCGCCGCCGACGCCCGGCACCAGACCGAACTGCTGCGCCACAAGGGCCTCGCGGAGGCGCTGCGCTCCGTCTCCGCCGCGCTCTCGGTCGACGAGGACCGCACCCGTATCACCGCCGACAAGATCTCCGACGGCCGGACGACCGCCGTCCCCGGCGGCAACCCGGCCGCCGCCGGGCTCACCCTCATCCCGTCCAGCTACGGCTGGCCGCATCTGATGGTGCTGCACGCCCCCGGCTGGCGCCCCGTGATCCACTACCCCGTCGGGTCACCCGCCGTCCCCGACTCGTCGTCGGTCGGGCTGCTCACCCTGCGGATGGAGGCCCTCGCCCACCCCATGCGCATCCGGCTCTGCCGCAGCCTCGCCCGTACCCCGTACACGACCACCGAGCTGGCCGACACCTGCGGGATCACCGCTCCGGAGGTGTCCCGCCACATCTCCGTCCTGAGGAAGGCCGGGCTGATCTCCACCCGCCGGCGCGGGCGCTATGTGCTGCACCAGCTCGATGTCACCACCGTCGCCCGGCTGGGCAGCGACTTCCTGGAGACGGTGCTGCGCTGAGCCGGCCCCGGCCCCGGCCGGGGCCGGGCGTCACTTCCCCGGGTTGCCGCCCGCCCGCACCAGACCGGTCTCGTACGCCAGCACCACCACCTGCACCCGGTCCCGCAGACCGAGCTTGGTGAGGATGCGCCCCACATGCGTCTTGACGGTGGCCTCGGAGAGCACCAGCCGGCCGGCGATCTCCCCGTTCGACAGGCCCTGCGCGACCAGCAGCATCACCTCGCGCTCCCGCTCGGTCAGCCGGTCGACCTCTTTGTTCCGGGGCTCGCTCCCGCCGCTCGGCAGCATCGGGGAGAAACGGTCCAGCAGCCGGCGGGTCGTCGACGGCGCGACCACCGCGTCCCCGCTGTGCACCGAGCGGATCGCCGCGAGCAACTCACCGGGCGGCACGTCCTTGAGCATGAAACCGCTGGCCCCCGCCTTCAGCCCGGAGAAGGCGTACTCGTCCAGGTCGAACGTGGTCAGGATCAGCACCTTCGGCGGACGGGGCGCGGCACAGATCCGCCGGGTCGCCTCGACCCCGTCCAGCCTCGGCATGCGGACGTCCATCAGGACGACGTCCACCGCCGTGGCGCGCAGGATCTCGATGGCCTCCGCGCCGTCGCCGGCCTCCGCCACCACTTCCATGTCCGGCTGGGCGGCGAGCACCATACGGAATCCGGTGCGCAGCAGCACCTGGTCGTCCACGAGCATCACACGGATGGACATGTCAGCGGGTCTCAATCGTTCGAAGGGAGAGGCCGGCCCGGAGAGCTGGGCGGGCCGGTCGGGCCGGGAGGGCTGAGCGGGCTGAGCGGGCTGAGCGGACTAGGCGGACTAGGCGGGCTTGAGGGGCAGCAGAGCACTGATCCGGAATCCTCCGCCGGGTCTGGGCCCGGCGTCCAGGGTGCCGCCGACCATACCGATGCGCTCCCGCATGCCGATGAGTCCGTGGCCCTGGCCGTCGGCGCCCCCGTCCTGGTACAGCTCGTGGGAGGCGCCCCGCCCGTCGTCCTCCACGAGCAGTCCGAGCCCGTCGTCGAAGTAGACCAGCCGCACGCTCGCGCCGACCTCCGGCCCACCGTGCTTGCGGGTGTTGGTGAGGGCCTCCTGGACGATCCGGTACGCCGTCAGCTCCACCCCGCTCGGCAGCGGCCTCGGCGTCCCCTCGACCCTGAAGTCGACGGTCAGCCCCGCCGCGCGGACATGCTCGACCAGCTCCTCGATCTGCCGCACATCGGGCTGGGGGACGTACTCACCGCTCTCCGGCGCGTCACCGGTGCGCAGCACCCCGAGGAGTCTGCGCATCTCGGCCAGCGCCTGGCGGCCGGTGCTGGAAATGGTCTCCAGGGCCTGTTTGGCCTGGTCGGGGGCGGCGTCCAGGACATAGGCGGCGCCGTCGGCCTGGACCACCATCACGGAGACGTTGTGCGCGACGACATCGTGCAGCTCCCGGGCGATCCTGGCGCGCTCGGCGGCGACCGCGACCTTCGACTGGGCCTCGCGCTCCCGCTCCAGCCGCATCGCCCGCTCCTCCAGCTGGGCGAAGTAGGCCCGGCGGGTGCGTATCGAGTCGCCGAGGACCCAGGCGAGCACGAACGGCACCGCCAGCACGATGATGAAGAAGACCTGGCCCGTGGTGGATATGGACGGATCGGGCGGCCAGGCGATCTGGGACACGGGCGCCGCGACCAGCCCGCCGACGAGGGCCAGCCGGCGTGCCCACTTCGGGGCGTCGCGGGCGGCGACCGTATAGATGATCACCAGCATCGCGAAGTCGCCGGGGACGACCCGGATGTCCGTCACGACCTGGAGGACGCCCAGCACGGCGGTGAGGACGAGCATCCGCTCCGGAATCCGGCGGCGCAGCGCGACCACCAGGGCCAGCCCCAGGGAGATGGGCACACCGGCCCAGCTGGGGTTGTAGCTCCTCTCCTGTGCGAGCTGCATCAGGGAGAGCGCCAACAGGACCAGGGCCCAGAAGGTGTCGACACCGGTGGGGTGTCTGCGAATGAAGTCATAGACGCGCTGCACGTAACCCAGAGTAGGGAAGGAGGACAGGTGTAGGGGTCAACCGTCAGAGCGATCCGGCGGGCCGGGGCGTACTCCGCAAGGTGGAGACTGGTCGCGTGGCGGACGACGGCGATACGTATGCGTGGCGCGGCTGGCGGGAGGCGGCCGAGGCCGCGCTCTACGGGCCCGGCGGTTTCTATCTGCGGCCCGAGGGCCCGGCGGGGCATTTCCGTACGTCGGTGCACGCCTCGCCCCTCTTCGCGGCGGCGGTCGCCCGGCTGCTGAGAACCACGGTGGAGGGGCTGGGCTCCGGGGCCGGGGAGCCGTCGGTGGTGGACATGGGCGCGGGGCGGGGGGAGCTGCTGACGGGGGTGCTGGCGGCGCTGCCGGACGGATACCCGGTACGGGCGTACGCCGTGGAGCGCGCCGCCCGCCCCGAGGGGCTCGACCCGCGCATCGAATGGCTGCCGGAGCCCCCGGCGGGGGTCAGCGGGCTGCTCTTCGCCAACGAGTGGCTCGACAATGTGCCCGCCGAGGTCGCGGAGGTCGACGCGGAGGGAGTGGTGCGCCGGGTGCTGGTGCGGCGGGACGGCACGGAACGGCTGGGGGAGCCGGTGGAGGGTGCGGACGCGCGGTGGCTGGAGCGGTGGTGGCCGCTGGAGGAGCCGGGGGCGCGGGCGGAGATCGGGGGGAGCAGGGACGCGGCGTGGGAGGGGGTCGTGGCGGGGATGCGGGAGGGGCTGGCGGTGGCGGTGGACTACGCGCACGTGGCGGGGGCGCGGCCGCTGTTCGGGACGCTGACCGGGTTTCGGGGTGGGCGGGAGGTGCGGGCGGTGCCGGACGGGAGCTGTGATCTGACGGCGCATGTGGCGCTGGACGCCTGTGCGCTGCCCGGGGCGACCCTGACCTCTCAGCGGGCGGCCCTGGCGGCCCTGGGTGTCTCCCCCGCCCGCCCGCCCCTCTCCCTGGCGTCCACGTCCCCCGCGGAGTACCTCCGCGCCCTCTCCGCCGCCGGCGAGGCGGCCGAACTGATGTCCCCCGGTGGCCTGGGCGATTTCCTCTGGCTCCACCAGCCCGTCCCCCCGTCCTGACGGTCCACCCGGGTGTGCGGGCGGGCTGAATTTGCTCGGGTCGCCCGCCACCCGGGGCCCGTCCTCGAACTCCCCCGGAGCTGCCTCCGGGAGGTACCCCCGGACCGGCTGAGTCCGCTCAGCCCCGCCGGCACACATTCCAGCCCCGCCGGCGATTGAGGCGCGGGGGCTCGGGGGCAGGGCCCCCGACCGAGGCCCGCGGCACGCGGGCACCTGTCGCCCAGGGTCCGTCCTCAAACGCCGGACGGGCTGAAATTGCTCGGGTCTTCCGTCACCCGGGGCCCGTCCTCAAACTCCCCCGGAGCCGCCTCCGGGAGGTCCCCCCAGACCGGCTGGAGATGCCGGACCAGCCGGGAACGCTCGGGCCGCCCGTGGCGCGAGGCCGTCCTCGAACTCCCCCGGAGCTGCCTCCGGGAGGTACCCCCGGACCGGCTGGAGATGCCGGGCCGGGCGGGCGGGAGTGGCGGTGGGCTCGACAGGAGGCCCTCAGGTGCGGGGCCCGCCGGAGGGCGGGGGATACTGAACGCATGACGGAGACCACGTTCGGCATCGGCGGCGCCGCGGAAAGCACCGACATGGTGCTCAACATCGGCCCCCAGCACCCCTCCACCCACGGCGTCCTCCGCCTCCGCCTCGTCCTCGACGGCGAGATCATCCAGCACGCCGAACCCGTCATCGGCTACATGCACCGCGGCGCGGAGAAACTCTTCGAGGCCCGCGACTACCGCCAGATCATCATGCTCGCCAACCGCCACGACTGGCTCTCCGCCTTCTCCAACGAGCTGGGCGTCGTCATGGCCGTCGAGCGGATGCTCGGCATGGAGGTCCCCGAGCGCGCCGTCTGGACCCGCACCCTGCTCGCCGAGCTGAACCGGGTCCTCAACCACCTCATGTTCCTCGGCTCCTACCCCCTGGAGCTGGGCGGCATCACCGCCGTCTTCCACGCCTTCCGGGAGCGCGAGGAGCTCCAGAGCGTGCTGGAGGAGATCTCCGGCGGCCGGATGCACTACATGTTCAACCGGGTCGGCGGCCTCAAGGAGGACCTCCCGGCCGGCTGGCTCGGCCGGGTGCGGCACGCCGTGGCCGAGGTGCGCTCGCGGATGGACGTGTACGACCGGCTGGTGCTCGGCAACGAGATCTTCCGGGGCCGGACCCGCGCCGTCGGTGTCCTCTCCGAGCAGGCCGTGCACGCGTACGGTGTGAGCGGCCCGATCGCCCGCGCGTCCGGCGTCGACTTCGACCTCCGCCGGGACGAGCCCTATCTGGCGTACGGGGAGCTGGCCGACACCCTGAAGGTGGTCACCCGCTCCGAGGGCGACTGCCTGGCCCGCTTCGAGGTGCTGCTCGACCAGACGTACAACTCCCTCGACCTCGCCGACGCCTGTCTCGACCGGATCGCCGATCTGGAGCCCGGCCCGATCAACCAGCGGCTGCCCAAGGTGCTCAAGGCCCCGGAGGGCCACACCTACGCCTGGACGGAGAACCCGCTCGGGATCAATGGCTACTACCTGGTCTCCAGGGGCGAGAAGACCCCGTACCGGCTGAAGCTGCGCTCGGCGTCGTACAACAACATCCAGGCCCTCGCCGAGCTGCTGCCGGGCACACAGGTGCCGGACATGGTCGCGATCCTGGGCTCGCTGTTCTTCGTCGTCGGCGACATCGACAAGTGAGCCCGGCGGGCGGGTGGGCCCGGCCGGGCCCACCCTCCGCTCAGGAGTTGACCGCGTCCCGCAGTTCGCCGAGGTCGAGCCGCTCCGTCTCGTCGTGCGCGGTCAGATCGATCACCTCGCCGACGGCCGCGCGGTCCACGGCGACCGGGGCAGGGGCCGGGGCCGCGTCGGCGAGCGCCTCCTCGCCGACGACATCGGCGAGATCCTGCTCCTGCACGGCCTCGATCGCCCGCTGTGCCGGGGCGGCCGGCACGGCAGCCGCCTCCGCGCCCTGGGTGCCGAAGAAGTCGAAGTGGCCCTCGGGCCGGGCCGGTACGGCGCCCCGCCGGGGGCCGTAGGGAACGATCGCCGCGGAGCGCCTGGCGGGGAGGGCGGCGGCCGGGCGGGGGCGCGGCTTCGCCCCGGCGTCCGCCGTGTGCTTCCCCTGCGGCGGTTCGTCCGCCTTCCCGGGCTGCGCGGCCACCGCCGGAACCGCTTTGGCGGTACGCCCGGACCGCTGCGACACCGCGTTGCGCGCGAGGTCGTCCAGGGCCCTGGCGGCGCGCAGATAGGTGGAGGCGGTGGGCGAGGCCCCGGCCACGGGCAGCGCCCTCGGCCCGTCCGCCTCGACGGCGAGCTGCCGGCGCCCTTCGAGCGCGCTGGCCCGCTCGGTCTCCGCGGTGGCGTAACGGCGCAGCAGGGCGGCGTGCTCACCGCGCAGGGCGGCCAGTTCGACCCGCTTGGCGCGCAGCTTCGCGTCGAGCTTGGCGCGCAGCTCGCGCGACTCCTCGACATCCGCCTCCAGTTCGGCTATCCGCTCCTCGGCCTTGACGGCGTCACTGGCCCGGCCCCGGGTCAGATCGGCGACCTGGAGACCCGCCGCGCGATCCCAGTGGCGCATCAGAAACGCGCCGGTCACAGCGGCGGCGGCCGCGGCGCCGACCAGGGCGCGGAGCAGGACCGGTTCACTCAGCAGCCACGCGCCGGCGGCGCACAACGCGGACGCTCCGGCGACCGCGCTGGGCGGCAGCAGCCTGTGCAGGGGCGGGGAATGGCGGTGGCGTCCACGTGGCATGGCCTGAAATTTACCGTGCGGAGAAGCGGATGGGGATATCGGCCCGGAAAAACTCTCGTTCCCGAACACCATCGGGATCGGAACCCCGGTTCTTCCTCGGGTTCTTCCTCCGGATCTCCCCGCGGATCTCCCTCCGCTTCCGCGCCGGGAACGCCGGGCCGCCCTTCACCCCTTCTTCACCGCTCGCGGCCCGCGGTCTACTTCCCGAGCAGGTTCCTGGACTCCAGATACTCCTTCGCCACATCCTTCGGCTTGGCCCGTTCGGCGTCGACCCTGCGGTTCAACTCGGCGAGATCCTCGGTCGTCAGCGCCTTGGTGATCTTGCCGAGGGCTTCCGCTATCTCCGGTGAGCCGGCGTCCTTGGCATTGACCACGGGCAGGACGTTGTCCGCGTTCTGGAGCTTCTTGTCGTCCTCCAGGAAGACCAGTCCGTCCAGCACCGCGTCCGTGGTGGTGGTGAGCACCAATTGCACATCGCCGTCCCTGACGGCCTGCTTGGACTGCGGGGTGCCGACGCCCTTGGGGTCCACGCCCGTGACATCGATACCGTAGGTCTTCTTCAGACCCGGTGCGCAGAACGGCCGCACGGTGCACTCGTCGCCCGCCGCGACCTTGACCTTCAGCTTGGACTTTCCAAGATCGGAAAGTGTCCTGAGGTTGTTCTTCTCGGCGAATTCCCGGCTCACCGCGAAGGCGTTCTGGTCGACCGCCCCGCCGGCCGGGAGCACCTTCAGCCCGCGCGGCCCGGCCAGCTCGGTGAGCGCGGCGACGGTGGCTTTCGCGTCGCTGGAGGCGACGGGCTTCTCCTCGGGCGCCTTCGCGCCGTTGACCTTGGCGTTGAGGAATTCGGCGATCGTCGCCGCGTACTCCGGTACGACGTCGATCTCCCCCTTCTCCAGCGAGGGTTCGTACAGCTCGCGGTTCTTCACCGTGGTGATCGAGGTCCGGTAGCCGGTGTCGGCGAGGATCTGCGCGTACAGCTCCGCCAGGACCTTGGACTCGGTGAACGAGGCCGAGCCGACGACCAGCGAGCCCTTCTCACCGGAGCCGCCGCCCGAGCCGCCGTCCTTCGACTTCTCCAGGGTGTCGCCGCCGCACGCGGCGAGAGAACCCGTCAGGGCCACCACGGCCAGTGCCGCTCCCGCGATACGAGAGGTCTTGCGCATCAGGTTCTCCGTCCAGAGGTCCATGAGGGTCCATGCGTCCATGAGGGTTCATGAGGGTTTGTGAGGGGCCGTGCCACCCGGGGCGATCGTGTGCGGGGAAGGCGGGCTCACACGGCCCCGCGCGGTCGCGCGACCGCCGTGCGCAGCGGGTTGAACAGCCGGTCCGCGATCACCAGCACCCCCTCCACCAGCAGCGCGAGCCCGGCCGCGAGCAGCGCCCCGGCCACCACCTGCGCGGTGTCGAAGGTGTTGAACCCGGCGGTGATGATCCGGCCCAGACCGCCCTGCCCGACCATCGAGGCGATGGTGGCGGTGGCGACCACCTGCACGGCGGCCGACCGGAGCCCGGTCATCAGCAGCGGGTAGGCGAGCGGCAGCTCCACCCGGAGGAAGACCTGCTTCCCCGACATCCCCATCCCCCGTGCGGCCTCCACCACCGCCCGGTCGACCTCGCGCATCCCGACATAGGCGTTGGTGAGCAGCGGCGGCACCGCGAAGAGCACCAGGGCGATGATCGTCGGCGCGTATCCGGCGCTGCGGAGGGGGGTGAGCATGAAGAGCGCGAGGACCGCGAAGACGGGGATGGCCCGCCCGGCGTTGGAGATGTTGATCGCCAGCGCGCCGCCCCTGCCGAGGTGGCCGAGCCAGAGCGCCAGCGGCAGGGCTATCGCACAGGCCAGCAGCAGCGCCGCGCCACTGACGTACACATGCTCGCCGAGGCGGTGCCAGGCACCGCTCTCCCCTGACCAGTTGGACCCGGTGGTGAGCCAGGTCCACGCATCGGCCAGCACCCCCATCAGACGGCCCCCCCGGTCCTGGGCTCCGGGGTCGTCCCCGACGCCCGGGCGGACCCGGATATCCGGGTCCAGGGCGTCAGCAGCCGCTGCGCCCCGAGCAGCAGCAGATCCGCCACGACGGCCAGCAGCACACAGAGCACGGACGCGGTCAGCACCTGGGCCTTGAAGGTGGTCTGCACCCCGTCGTCGATGAGGTTGCCGAGGCCGCCCTTGCCGATGAGCGCGCCGACGGTGGTCAGCGCGACGGTGGAGACGGTGGCGATCCGCAGTCCGGCCATCAGCGCGGGCAGCGCGAGGGGCAGCTCGACCTCCCAGAGCAGCCGGCCCGGGCCGTACCCCATGCCCCGGGCGGCCTCCCGGGCCTCGGCGGGCACCGCGTCCAGCCCGGCGAGGATGTTCCGCACGAGAATGGTGAGCGAATAGAGCACGAGCCCGGTGACGACGAGCGCGGCCGAGAGGCCGAAAACGGGCAGCAGCAGCGAGAACATCGCCAGCGACGGAATCGTGTAGAGGAGGGTGGTCAGGCCGAGGACGGGGGCGGCGAAGGCGGGCCGCGCCCGCGCGAGAAGCGCCAGCGGGAATGCCACCGCGAGCCCGATCAGCACCGATGCCACGGTGATCCAGACATGCTCGATCGTCGCATCGGTCAACTCCTGACTCCGGGAGCGCAGATACTCCCCGCAGATCCAGTCATTGGCCGCCAGACAGCTCTGCGCGGCCAGTCGCATACTCATGATTCCCCACCTCCCCGCCCATCCCCTTCGTATGTCTGATGACCTTAACCTTGGCCACTGACAATCGCCGAGAGACGGCACACAGCGGCAACACGCCCTTCACACACCACGCGCCACAATGGGGAGCCATGATCCGTTTCGAGAATGTCACCAAGCGATATCCGGACGGAACGACGGCCGTCGACGATCTGTCCTTCGAGGTGTCCGAGGGCGAACTGATCACCCTGGTGGGTCCTTCCGGCTGCGGCAAGACCACCACGATGAAGATGGTCAACCGGCTCATCGAACCGACCAGCGGGCGGATATTCCTCGACGGCGACGACATATCCGCCATCGACCCGGTCACCCTGCGGCGGCGGATCGGCTATGTGATCCAGCAGGTCGGCCTCTTCCCGCACAAGACGGTGCTGGAGAACACCGCGACCGTCCCCCACCTGCTCGGCTGGAAGCGCGCCCGGGCCCGGGAGCGCGCCGCCGAACTGCTCGATCTGGTCGGCCTCGACCCGTCGGTGTACGGCGACCGCTACCCCGAGCAGCTCTCCGGCGGCCAGCGCCAGCGGGTCGGTGTGGCCCGCGCGCTCGCGGCCGACCCTCCCGTGCTGCTGATGGACGAGCCCTTCGGCGCGGTCGACCCGGTGGTGCGCGAGCACCTCCAGAACGAGTTCCTCAAGCTCCAGTCCCAGGTGCGCAAGACCGTGCTCTTCGTCACCCACGACATCGAGGAGGCGGTGCGCCTCGGGGACCGTATCGCCGTGTACGGACAGGGGCGGATCGAACAGTTCGGCGCCCCGGCGGCGGTGCTCGGCACCCCGGCGACGCCCTATGTCGCGGACTTCGTCGGCGCCGACCGGGGGCTCAAGCGGCTCTCGGTCACCCCCATCGAGGAGAGCGACCTGGAGCAGCCGCCGGTCGTCGGGCTGGACGATCCGCTGCCCCGGGAGCTGGGCGCGCGCTGGGCCGTGGTGCTGGACACGGCGGGCGATCTGCACGGCTGGATCTCCGCCGAGCAGGCGCGCGCGCAGGGCTCCGTGCGGGAGCACGCCCGCCGGATGGACGCCTGGCTGCCGCTGGGCGCCTCCCTCAAGCAGGCCTTCGCCACCATGCTCCAGCACGACGCCGGCTGGATCGCGGTGATCGACGAGGAGGGGACCGGCCGCTTCCTGGGCGTACTGACCCCGGCGAGGCTGCACGAGGCGCTGCGGCGCTCCATCGACGCCGACGCGCAGGACATCCCGCGCACGGAGGTGGAGCTGGAGTCGATCGCGACCGTGGCGACGGCGGAGTAGCCGGACCGGCGGTCGGGGTCAGGCCGGCGGAGCAGCCGGGCCGGGGGCAGGGGCAGGGGCAGGACGGCGGAGCAGCCGGACCGGGGGCAGGGGCAGGGGCAGCGGAGCAGCCGGACCGGGGGTCGGGGTCAGCGCGCGCCGAGCCGGCCGCTCATCCACTCCAGCGCGGGCGGCACCTGGCGCGACCAGGTGGTGAAGTTGTGGCCGCCGCTGTCGAGGATGATCGAGGAGACCCGGGCGGGTGGCCGCACCCGGGAGATGAACTCCCGGGTCGCGCCGAGGTTGTCCTCCCCCGTGCGGGAGCTGGTCACCAGGAACGACGTCCTGCCCTGCGGCCGGTGGTCCAGGCTCCACAACAGGTCCGCCCGGTCGCGCAGGGCCTGGTCGCCCCGGAAGAGGTTCCCGGTCGTCGGGTCCTCGGCCGCCTTGTAGTACGCGGAGAGCCCCACGCCCACCGAGTACCGCTGCGGGTGGTGCATGGCGATCTTCAGCGCGCAGTAGCCGCCGGTGGAGACGCCGATGACGCCCCAGCCGCGCGGTGCGGTGTCCACCCGGTAGGTCTGTGCCACGGCGGCCGGCAGATCCTCGCCCAGAAACGTTTCCGCCTGCGGTCCGCCCGGGATGTCGACGCATTGGGTGTCCCTCGGCGGCGCGACCGTCGAACGGAGCATCACCAGCACCATCGGCTGCATCCGCCCCTCCCGGGCCTTCCGGAAGGCGATCTGCGGATACTTCTGCCCCTTGATCAGATTCTCCGCCGTCCCCGGATAGCCGGTGAGCGCGACCACGACGGGGAAGTTCCGCTTCCGGTACTCCGGCCGGAAGTACTCGGGCGGCAGATAGACATAGGCCGGAACGGTGATGCGGGACTTCTCGCCCCGCACCACGACCTTGTGGAGCCGGCCGCCCTTCTCGGGCCGCGCGCCGCCCTCCACCGGGGCCATCCGCCGGTCGACGACCTCGATCCGGTCCGCGTCCGCCGAGTGGTCGACCACCACCCCGAGCCGCTGCTCCCGTCCGAGGAGATCGGACCAGGAGCCGTAGAAGAGGAACGCGTTGTTCGCCACCAGCCCGACGGTGGCGAAGAGGGAGAGCTGTGTCGCCAGCAGCAAACCGATCCGGCCGCACACCGCACGCGGGCTCCGGCCGGCCAGCCGTGGCCAGAACCAGATGGTCGCCACAAAGAGCCCCACGGCCGCCACAACGGCTCCCGTCAGGACATAGCCACTGGTCAGACCCATGAGACGTAAAACTCGCTCTCTCAATATTTCGTGATGTACCAGTCAACCCGCCCCCGGAAAGTCCCGTCCTAGGTAACGCAAATCGTCCGGTGCCGCCTGACCGCGGCCCAGCGGCACAGGTTTTTCGCAACGTCATGGGAAGCGATGTCTGCAACGGTAGATGGGGACAAATCCGGATCGGTTCCGGGACGGGTCACCCGGCGACGGCGTGTCCGGCGGTTGCTGCGCGGCCCCCGCCCCCGGGCCGTGCCCAGTCTCACCGCCACGGCCTGCGCGCTCATCGGCTTGATCGATATCACCGCGGGGATACGCCCGGCGCTCCGGCACAGCGGGACCGCCGGCACCCCGGAGCCGTACGCCGCCGGACTCTCCGCCACCGGGCCGTACGCCGCCGCGCTCTCCCTCACCACCGGTGTCCTGCTCGTACTGCTCGCGCACGGCCTCAGACGCCGCAAACGGCCGGCCTGGCGGGCGGCCGCGGTGCTGCTGCCCGCCGGGGCGCTCGGGCACCTCCTCCACGGGCAGCCGGCCGCGCTGGCGATCGCGCCGCTCGTGGTCCTGGTGCCGCTGATCGCCCACCGCCGTGAGTTCTCCGCCCGGCCCGACCCGCGCGGCCGGCGGCGGGCCCTCGCGGTCCTCGCCCTCCTGGGCGCCGGCGCGCTCGCCGCCGGGACCGCCGTCACCGCCGTCACCGCCGCCCACCCGGACCGGGCGCCCGGCTCCCCCGGCCCCGGCGACCTGCTGAAGCACACCCTGTACGGGCTCCTCGGCTTCGAGGGACCCGTCGCCCACACCGGGGGCGCGCCCTGGACCGTGGCGTACACCCTGGGAGCCCTCGGACTGCTCACCGCCGCCGGCGCGCTCCACGCCCTCCTGCGACCGGAGCGGCCGGACTCCCGGCTCGGCGCCGACGACGAACAGCGGCTGCGCGATCTGCTCGCCCGGCACGGCGCCCAGGACTCCCTCGGGCACTTCGCGCTCCGGCGCGACAAGGGCGTGGTCTTCTCGCCCAGCGGGAAGGCGGCCGTCTGCTACCGGGTCGTCTCCGGGGTGATGCTCGCCTCCGGCGACCCGGTCGGCGATGCCGAGGCGTGGCCCGGCGCCATCGAGCGCTTCCTGGCCGAGGCCCGGGCGCACGCCTGGACCCCCGCCGTGATGGGCTGCTCCCGGACCGGCGGCGAGGTGTGGACCCGCGAGGCCGGGCTCGACGCGCTGGAGCTGGGCGACGAGGCGGTGGTGGAGGTCGCGGACTTCTCCCTCTCCGGGCGCGCGATGCGCAATGTCCGCCAGATGGTGAACCGGATCGAGCGCGGCGGGTACACCACCCGGGTGCGCCGCGCCCACGACCTCCCCGACGAGGAGCTGGCGGCGATCCGGCGCGCCGCCGACGCGTGGCGGGGCACCGGCACCGAGCGCGGCTTCTCCATGGCGCTGGGGCGGATCGGGGACCCCTCGGACGGGGAGGCCGTGATCGCCACCGCGCACCGGGACGACGACCCGGGCGCGCCCCACGGCGATCTGAAGGCGGTCATCCACTTCGTGCCCTGGGGCACGGACGGCATGTCCCTGGAGCTGATGCGGCGCGACCGCTCGGCCGACCCCGGCGTGAACGAACTGCTGATCGTCGCCGCGCTGCGGGCGGCCCCCGGGCTGAAGGTCGAGCGGGTCTCGCTGAACTTCGCGATGTTCCGCGCGGCGCTCGCCCGGGGCGAGCGGCTGGGCGCGGGGCCGGTGCTGCGGCTCTGGCGCGGTCTGCTGGTCTTTCTCTCGCGCTGGTTCCAGATCGAGTCGCTGTACCGGTTCAACGCCAAGTTCCGCCCCCGGTGGGAGCCGCGCTTCGTGGTCTTCCGCAGCGCCCGTGACCTGCCGAGGATCGCCTTCGCCGCGCTCCGGGCGGAGGGTTTCGTGACCGCGCCCCTCCCCCGCCCGCGGCGCCGGCGGACGGGCCCCCCGCTGACGGCACCGCCCGCACCGGCAGGCCCTAGGCTGGGCGTATGAGTACGTTGAGCGGGTTGCCGGAATGGGATCGCTGCGCGGTCATGGGGGTCGTCAATGTGACACCCGACTCCTTCTCCGACGGCGGTCGCTGGTTCGACACCACCGCCGCCGTGAAGCGCGGGCTGGACCTCGTCGCGGACGGCGCCGACCTCATCGACGTGGGCGGCGAGTCCACCAGGCCCGGGGCCAGCCGGGTGGACGAGGAGGAGGAGCTGCGCCGGGTCGTCCCGGTGGTCCGGGGGCTGGCCGCCGAGGGCGTCACGGTCTCCGTCGACACCATGCGCGCCTCCGTCGCCGACCGGGCCGTCTCCGCGGGCGCCGTCCTCGTCAACGACGTCAGCGGCGGGCTCGCCGACCCCGGCATGGTCGCCGCCGTCGCCGCCGCCGAGGTCCCCTTCGTGGTGATGCACTGGCGCGGCTTCAGCCAGGACATGAACAGCCGGGCGGTGTACGAGGACGTGGTCGCCGAGGTCATCGGCGAGCTGCGCGCCCGGATGGAGGCGGTCGTCGCCGGCGGTATCGCGCCCGAGCGGATCGTCGTCGACCCCGGTCTCGGCTTCGCCAAGGACGCCGAGCACGATCTCGCGCTCGTCGCCCATCTGCGCGACTTCCGCGAGCTGGCCCGCCCCCTGCTGGTCGCCGCCTCCCGCAAACGGTTCCTCGGCCATGTCCTCGCCCGGGACACCAAGGACGGCGCCCCGCCCCGCGCCCGGGAGCGGGACGCCGCCACCGCCGCGATCTCCGCGATCTCCGCCCACGAGGGCGCCTGGGCCGTCCGTGTCCACGAGGTCCGGGCCACGGCCGACGCCGTCCGGGTCGCCCGCGCCGTCGAGGCCGCCCGGTGAGCCGCACCGACATCGAGCAGGTCGAGGAGGCCAACACCACGTTCTACGAGACGATGGAGCGCGGCGACTTCGAGGCGCTCTCCGGTCTCTGGCTGGACGACGACATCTCCTGCATCCACCCGGGGTGGCCGGTGCTCTCCGGCCGCGGCGAGGTGCTGCGCTCCTACGCCCTGATCATGGCGAACACCGAGTACATCCAGTTCTTCCTGACCGATGTGAAGGTCAGCCTCGTGGGCGACACCGCGCTCGTGACCTGCACGGAGAACATCCTCAGCGGCGGGCCCGCCGAGGAGAGCGGTGAGCTGGGGCCCCTGGTGGGGCAGCTGGTGGTCGCCACCAACGTGTTCCGCCGCACGGCGGACGGGTGGCGGATCTGGTCGCACCACGGCTCCCCCGTGCTCACGGAGAGCGCCGGGGACGAGGACGAGGGCGAGGAGGCCCCCTCCTAGGGAGGGCAGGGCCGCCGCGGGCGGACGGGCGGGGGCCCGGGAGGGTTCGGGGCCCCGGCGCGGGGCAGAAGCCGGTCCACCGGCGGCCGGGCGTCCCGGTGAGCGGCCCCGCGGGCGAGTGGTGTCGGTGGCCGCAGGTAGATTCGAATGGGCACACGAGCCGTGGTTGGGTGGATGTGTGGCCGTATGCCCGGATGACCTACGAGAGCAGGAGTGATTCGCGTGGATCGTGTCGCGCTGCGCGGCCTCAAGGCCCGCGGGCACCATGGCGTCTTCCCACGGGAGCGCGAGGAGGGGCAGACCTTCATCGTGGATCTGGTGCTCGGCCTCGACACCCGCCCCGCAGCGGCCGATGACGACCTGGCGAAGACCGTGCACTACGGCGTCGTGGCGGAGGAGGTCGTCGCGATCGTCGAGGGCGAGCCCGTCGACCTCATCGAGACCCTGGCGGAGCGGATCGCCCGCAGCTGCCTCCAGCACGACGGCGTCCAGGAGGTCGAGGTGGTGGTGCACAAGCCCGACGCGCCGATCACCGTCCCCTTCGACGACGTGACCGTCACGATCACCCGGAGCCGAGTATGAGCGACCCCACGGTGCAGCCCGTGCCCGCGTCCGTGGTCGAGCAGGTGGACGCGGCGGACGTGACCCTCTCCAACCCCAGGCGGGCCGTGATCTCCCTCGGGGCGAATCTGGGCAACCGCCTGGAGACCCTCCAGGGCGCGGTCGACGCGCTGGAGGACACCCCCGGGGTCCGGGTGAAGGCCGTCTCCCCGGTGTACGAGACGGAGCCCTGGGGAGTGGAGCCCGGCTCCCAGCCCTCGTACTTCAACGCGGTGGTGCTGGTGCGGACGACCCTGCCGCCGGACTCCCTGCTGGAGCGCGGCCAGGCGATCGAGGAGGCGTACGACCGGGTGCGCGAGGAGCGCTGGGGCCCGCGCACCATCGATGTGGACATCGTGGCGTACGCGGACGTGGTCTCGGACGACCCGGTGCTGACCCTGCCCCACCCGCGCGCCCACGAGCGCGCCTTCGTGCTCGCCCCCTGGTGCGATGTGGAGCCGGACGCCGAGCTGTCCGGGCACGGCCCGGTGGCCGAGCTGCTGAAGTCGGTCGGCCGGGAGGGAGTGCTCGCCCGTGCCGATCTGGAACTCCGGCTGCCGGAGTAGTCGTTAGGCTCTTGGTTGGCACGGTGACGGAAGGGCGGCTCTCTCGGTGAGGCAACTACGACTCGGTGTACTGGCCGGTCTCTTCGCCGGGGCCGGTCTGCTGTCCTGGGCGGGCGCCCGGCTGTGGGAGTCGTTCGGGACGATCCCGAGCGTGCCCCTGGCCGCGCCGATCGTGCTGGCGGCCATCGCGGCGATCCTGCTGGCGACGGCGCTCTCCCTGCGCTCCCGGCTGAAGGCCCAGCGCGAGCGGCGCCCCGGCGCGAAGGGGGTGGAGCCGCTGATGGCGGCTCGCGCGGTGGTGTTCGGGCAGGCGAGCGCGCTGGTGGCGGCGCTGGTGAGTGGGATGTACGGAGGGGTGGGGGTGTTTTTGCTGGGGTCGTTGGAGATGCCGGCGCGGCGGGAGCAGGCGATTTACGCGGGGTTTTCGGTGGGGGCGGGGGTGGCGGTGATCGCGGCGGCCTTCTTCCTTGAGCGCGTTCTGCGCCTCCCCGAGGACCCGGATTCCCCCCACCCCACCCCTCCGGGCCCCGCCCCCGCCTAGGTCGTCTTCTTTCGGATCTTGCCGGGCTCGCGAGCCCGGGCACCGCGCCTCGCCGCGTTGTCGTCGGTCGCCGACGCTCCCCCGAGCAAACCGGCCCGTCCGGCACCCCCAGCCGGTCCGGGGGCGCCTCCCAAAGGAAGCTCTGGGGAAGCTTGAGGACGGCCCCTGCCGCACCCCCAAGCCCGTCCGGCCCATGAGGACGGCCCCCGCACCACAGGTGCCCGACCCCTGCAAGATGCAGCCCGTCCGGCGCTTGAGGACGGACCCTGGTCCACAGGACCCCGCACCCTGCAAGATGCAGCCCGTCCGGCGCTTGAGGAC